>JBKPNJ010000124.1:0-9125 GCA_046732575.1 Actinomycetota bacterium | reverse complement strand
CTCGTGGGCTCGGAGATGTGTATAAGAGACAGCGAACACCGTGAGCCGCCCGGTGTCCTCGTGCAGGGCGGTCGAGACTCCGCCGATGTCCCACCTGTCGCACGTCGCGAACAGCGGCAGCAGACCGATGGATGCATGCTCGGCCGCGTGCGCAGCGCCGGGGACGTCGGCCGGATCCACCGCGCTCGTCCGGACCTGGTCGGGTGACAGCGTCCACCACACCGCACGTGTCCGCAGCGTTCGGGCCGGCAGGTCCAGCGGCTCCTCGCCGAGAACCTCTCCGGTGGCGAGCCGGCGTCGCAGGAAGGACACGACCTGATTCGTGACTTCCACCGACCCGAAGCCCAGCTGCGCATCCCCCCAGCTGGCCATCGCGTCAGTCGCCAACAGCCGGATGTCGGTGACGTCCCGGGCGGTGGTGGTGTAGTCAGGGCTCTCGCGACCGACGACCGCGACCCCGTCATCGAGGTCGAGTGTGCGGGTGACGTATGTCACGCCCATGTGCAGGTAGACAGCGCCGGCATGCACGCTGGCGTGGGCTGCCCAGGCGTCAACGGTGCCCAGCAGCCGACCGGTCACCTCCTCGACCACCCGTACCCCGGGCCCCCCGGTCGACCTGATGTCCGCCAGGTCGCTCGCCCGGTCGCGCTTGGTCCAGAACCATCCGCGCGGACGCCGGCGCAGCATCCCGGCCCGCTCCAGCGACGCCACTACGTCGGCGGCCGACGCCCCGAACAGCGTCAGGTCGGGCTCCGTCAACGGCGACTCCTGCGCCGCCGCACACAGCTGCGGCCCCAGCACGTAAGGGTTGTCGGGATCGAACACGCTGGCCTCGACAGGTCGGCCGAACAGCATCTCCGGATGGTTGACCAGGTAGGTGTCGAGTGGATCGTCCCGGGCGATGAGCACCGCCAGCGACCCGCCGCCGGTCCGGCCGGCCCGCCCGATCTGCTGCCACAACGAGGCGCGCGTGCCGGGGAACCCGGCAACCAGAACTGCGTCGAGTCCGGCGATGTCGATACCGAGTTCGAGGGCGTTGGTCGCGGCGACACCGAGCAGCCGGCCGGTCTTGAAGGCCAGCTCGAGCTCTCGCCGGTCCTCCGGGAGGTAGCCACCCCGGTAGGCCGCGACCCGCGTGGCAAGTTCCGGGTCGACCTCGGCCAGATGCGACTGGGTGGTCAGCGCCACCACCTCGGCGCCCCGCCGCGAGCGGATGAACGCCAGCGTGCGCACACCACCCGCGACCAGGTCGGCCAACAGGTCCGCCGTCTCGGCGGTCACCGTGCGCCGCACCGGCGCTCCGTGCTCGCCGTGCAGGGAGGTGAGCGGCGGTTCCCACAGCCCGACCATGGTCGCTCCGTGCGGCGAGCAGTCATCGGTGACGGCGTGCACGGGGAGGCCGGTGAGTCGGGAGGCCGACACGTCCGGCTCCGCCGACGTCGCCGAGGCGAGGATGAACGTCGGGCTCGCTCCGTACAGCCCGCACAGCCGACGCAGTCGACGCAGGATCTGTGCGACGTGCGCGCCGAAGACGCCCCGATAGTGGTGGCACTCGTCGACGACCACGTAGCGCAGGGCGGCGAGGTACTTCGCCCAACGGGCATGGCCCGGGAGCAACGTCCGGTGCAGCATGTCGGGGTTGGTCAGGATCATCTGCGCATGGTCACGGGCCCAGTCCCTGGCCTCACGCGGGCTATCGCCGTCGTACGTCGTGACGCGCAATCCGGGAATCTCCAGCCCGAGCAATGCTGCCAGCTGGTCGTTGGCCAGCGCCTTGGTCGGAGACAGGTACAGCACGGTGGCGCCGCGCTGGGGCCGACGACCGGGTGCGGCGCGCCCCTCGAGAGCGGCGGTCAGGGCCGGTAGGGCGTAGCCGAGGGACTTGCCCGACGCCGTACCGGTTGCCATCACCACGTGTCGGCCGGCGCGGGCGTGCTCCGCCGCGACCACCTGGTGCGCCCACGGCCGGTCGATGCCGGCGGCCCGGAAGGCGTCGACAAGCGCCGGATCGGCCCAATCGGGCCAGTCGCCGTACCGGGCCGGACGGCGCGGCAGCGTCTCCACGTGCGTCAGCCGGTCGTTGCGACCAGGAGCTGCTGTCACCATGCCCAGCAGCTGATCGGTCGAGGGCGGAGCGGCGGACGTCACGACGCAACAGTTTCGCATCGCCCACATCGGGCAGGCCGCCGTGGTTGGATGCTTGGGCGGGAGAACGGCTCTCGCCGCATGGATGGCCGGAGGCGGGAGTGGATCTGTCGCTCAGCACTCGACATGTCGGCGACCGCACAGTGGTGCAGGTGGGCGGCGAGGTCGACGTCTACACCGCTCCCAAGCTGCGGGAACGACTGCTCGACCTGGTCAACGCCGGCCACTACCACCTCGTCATCGACCTGGAGAACGTCGAGTTCCTGGACTCGACCGGTCTCGGCGTGCTGGTGGGCGGGCTCAAGCGGGTACGGGCCAACGACGGCTCGATGAGCCTGGTCTGCACCCAGGAGCGGCTGCTGAAGATTCTCCGCATCACCGGCCTGATCAAGGTCTTCCCGGTCCACCCCGACGTCGCCGCGGCGACGGCCGAGGGCCCGGCGAGCGAGGCCTAGACGGACGCGTGCGTCTGCGGGCGCCACATCCGCGGCCGGACTCGCTGAACCCGGTCGGTGTTCGCTCTGCTCACGGTCAGTAGACTCCGGGCGACCCACGTCGGTCGCTGACCGCTCCGTGCGGACCACCCGCAGCATTTCCGAGAGCCGCCTGGCTTATCCGAGGAGGACCAATGGCCGGCCTGACCCTCGCCGCTGACACTGGCGTGGACGTGTCCTTGTCCGGCAGCAACATCGCGTTCGTCGTCGTCGTCGCCGCGATCGCGCTCGTCGCGCTGGCGATGGCCGCAGTATTCCGTAACGAGGTGCTCGCCGCCGACGAGGGCACCGACAACATGAAGGTGATCGGCCAGGCCGTGCAAGAGGGCGCTGCCGCGTACCTCACTCGCCAGTTCAAGACCCTCGCCGTCTTCGCCGCGATCGCCTTCTGCCTGCTGTTCGTGCTGCCGGGCGACGCCTCCATCCGCATCGGGCGGTCGCTGTTCTTCGTGGTCGGCGCCGGCTTCTCCGCCTCGATCGGCTACTTCGGCATGTCGCTGGCGGTGCGCGCCAACATGCGGGTCGCGGCCGCCGCCCGAAACCACGACCGGGACGCGGGGATGCGCGTCGCGTTCAGAACCGGCGGCGTCGTCGGCATGGCCACCGTCGGACTCGGTCTGCTCGGCGCCTCGGTCGTCGTGCTCATCTACAAGAGCGACGCGCCCAGCGTGCTGGAGGGCTTCGGCTTCGGTGCCGCACTGCTGGCGATGTTCATGCGCGTCGGTGGCGGCATCTTCACCAAGGCCGCCGACGTCGGCGCGGACCTGGTCGGCAAGGTCGAGCAGAACATCCCCGAGGACGACCCACGCAACGCCGCGACGATCGCCGACAACGTCGGTGACAACGTGGGGGACTGCGCCGGGATGGCCGCCGACCTGTTCGAGTCGTACGCGGTCATGCTGGTCGCCGCACTGATTCTGGGCAAGGCGGCGTTCGGCTCCGAGGGGCTGGTCTTCCCGCTGATCGTGCCGGCGATCGGCGCGCTGACGGCGATCCTCGGCGTCTACATCACCAGGCCGCGCGTCGGTGAGGGCGGCCTGAAGACGATCAACCGGTCCTTCTACCTCTCTGCAGGCGTCTCCGCCGTGCTGTGCAGCCTCGCCGCGCTGCTGTACCTGCCCGGCAGCTTCACCGACCTCACCGGCGGGACGTTGCACGACGGTGACCCACGGTTCATCGCGATCGGTGCAGTGCTGCTGGGAATCGTTCTGGCCGTCATCATTTTGTCCCTCACCGGCTACTTCACCGGCACCGAGTACCGCCCGGTCAAGGATGTCGGAAAGACCTCGATGACCGGCGCCGCGACCGTCATCCTGGCCGGGCTCTCGGTGGGGTTCGAATCCGCCGTCTACACGGCCCTGGTGATCGGGGCTGCCGTCTACGGCGCGTTCCTGCTCGGCGGCGGATCGATAGTGGTCTCGCTGTTCGCGGTGGCGCTGGCCGGGACCGGCCTGCTCACGACGGTCGGTGTCATCGTCGCCATGGACACTTTCGGGCCCGTCTCGGACAACGCGCAGGGGATCGCGGAGATGTCGGGTGACGTCGACGAGGAGGGCGGGCAGATCCTCACCGAGCTCGACGCGGTCGGCAACACCACCAAGGCGATCACCAAGGGCATCGCGATCTCGACCGCGGTGCTGGCAGCGACGGCGTTGTTCGGCTCGTTCACCGATGCGGTGGGGACCGAAGTGGGTGGCCAGGCCACCGAGGCGTACGCCGACTTCCTGACCAACGCGCAGGTGTTCAGCCCCAACACGCTGGTCGGCATGCTGATCGGTGCCGCGGTCGTGTTCCTGTTCTCCGGCCTGGCGATCAGTGCGGTCGGCCGCGCGGCCGGGGCAGTGGTGTACGAGGTGCGACGCCAGTTCCGGGAGATCCCCGGGATCATGGAGGGCACCGGCCGACCGGAGTACGGCAAGGTCGTCGACATCTGCACCCGCGACTCGCTGCGCGAGCTGGCGACGCCCGGCCTGCTCGCGATCATGGCCCCGATAGCTGTGGGGTTCGGGTTGGGTGTCGGCCCGTTGGCCGGGTATCTCGCCGGCGCCATCACCACCGGCACCCTGATGGCGGTGTTCCTCGCCAACTCAGGCGGCGCCTGGGACAACTCCAAGAAACTGGTCGAGGACGGCCATCACGGGGGCAAGGGCTCTCCCGCGCACGAGGCGACGATCATCGGTGACACCGTGGGCGACCCGTTCAAGGACACCGCCGGGCCGGCGATCAACCCGCTGATCAAGGTGATGAACCTGGTGTCGCTGCTGATCGCCCCGGCGATCGTGACGCTGTCGGTCGGAACCGACGCGAACGACCCCGTCCGCATCGTGATCGCGGTCGCGGCCGCTCTCGTCATCGCCGGTGCGGTGTACGTCTCCAAGCGCCGGCCGATCGCGATCGGCGCTGACGAGGACGAGATGGCACCTATCCGCAGCTGACGGGTGCCCGGCGACAGTGGTCGCGACACACACTGCCCCCGGCCCACACTGCCCGCGACCCACACTGCCCGCGACGACTGTCAGTGCCGCAGCCGCGACCGCAGCCCGGACGCCGCCCGGCGCACTCGCTTCTTCGGGGAGCCCGCCCAGGCGTCGGCTTCGGCGGCCAGGCGCTGAGCGAGCACGTCGACGGCGGCGTCGATCATCGCTGCCTTGTTGGGCCGGCGGCTGTCGGGTTCGCGCTTAGCCCGCCGAGCCGGGGGGACGAGCTCCTGCAGGTCTCCCACCACGTCGTACCCGGCACCGTGCAGCGTCGCCACCATCTCCGCCGCCCGGGCGGCGGCCCACCGGTGATGCCGCGGAGGCAGCGCCGCACGCACCGAGGCGCTGCGCTGGGCCAGTGTCCCCTCGGCCAGCCGTTGCTTGACGACTGCCTCGTACGCCGGCCAGGGCAGCTGGCCCCTGAGGCGGAAGTTCAGCCGCCGGACCAGCTCGGCTTCGGCCAGGCCCATCGACACGTTCGTCCGGCTGACCTCGGCGTCGAACCGACCCGCGTCGAGCTGCAGCACCCCGCAGAACCGCTGCCAGAGCAACAGCGGATCGGCGGACGCCGGCGGCAGCGTGACCAGGTGGATCCGGGAGCTGGGGACGGCGGTCGACCAGCGTCCGAGCACCGACACCGGGTCCTGGGACCGCCAGAAGATGGCGCCGGCGCGGCCGCCGACGTCGGCGCCGCGCAGCCGTTTGATGTAGCGCCCGAAGCTCTGCGTCCGGCCGTTCTTCACCGACTCCTGCCACATGGCGGGAATCTGCCGGGCGAGGTCCCTGGCGGTGTAGATGACGTGCATCTCGGCCGGCCGCATCGACTCCACCGCCTGGTGGACCTGCTCCTCGGTGGCGGCCGCGAGCAGCTCGTGGCTGAGGATCGCGTCGCCGTGCCAGTCCGCCACCCGCTGCGCGAACAGCTGCCAGCTGCCGTCCACCGCCGGGTCGTGGTGGCCTCCGAAACGGACGTTCCGGAGGTCCAGGGCGGCGTGGAAGTGGGTCCGTCCGGGCTCGACCGGATACAGCATGCCATCGGCGGCGAGCTGCCTTCGGTTGCGCCTCAGTACGGTCTGCAGGTACGTCGTTCCGGTCTTCGGGGCGCCGATGTGGAGGTAGACGCGACGGTGCGATTCGGTCATCCGCCGGTCCCCTCTGTGTATCGTGTGGTCTCCCGAGGATAGGCACACCCGGGCCTCCGGGAGCGCGCCTGGCGGGCTACGGCTGGTGGCGCGCCGTAGCCCGGACGGAACACAGGGTGGGAGATACCCGTTACCGTTCAAGGCATCCGAATCTGATTCAGGAGCGCACCAGCGTGGCAACGAACAGCTCCACGGGCGGCGTCAACCGCCTCGTGATCGTCGAGTCGCCGGCCAAGGCCCGCACCATCGCGGGATACCTCGGCCGGGGCTACGTCGTGGAGTCGTCCTTCGGCCACATCCGTGACCTGCCCAACGGCGCCTCCGAGGTCCCGGCGAAGTACAAGGGCCAGTCCTGGGCCCGGCTCGGCGTCGACGTCGACAACGGGTTCACGCCGCTCTATGTGGTCCCCCGGGACAAGAAGGCCCAGATCACCAAGCTCAAGGGTCTGCTCAAGAGCGCCGACGAGCTCTTTCTGGCCACCGACGAGGACCGCGAGGGCGAGGCCATCGCCTGGCACCTGCTCGACGAGCTGAAGCCGAAGGTCCCTGTCTGGCGCATGGTTTTCCACGAGATCACCCGGCAGGCGATCCAGGACGCGGTGGACCACCCGCGCGACATCGACGACAACCTGGTCGACGCCCAGGAGACCCGGCGGATCCTCGACCGGCTGTACGGGTACGAGGTGTCGCCGGTGCTCTGGCGCAAGGTGATGTCCGGTCTGTCGGCCGGCCGCGTCCAGTCGGTCGCCACCCGGCTGGTGGTGGACCGCGAGCGTGAACGGATCGCCTTTCGGGCCGCGGCCTACTGGGACCTGGAGGCGACGTTCGACGCGGGTGAGTCGAAGGCCACGGACGGCAACGCCCGTGTCTTCCCCGCCAAGCTCATCGCCGTCGACGGAACACGGGTGGCGCAGGGCCGTGACTTCAGTCCGCGCGGGGAGCTGAGATCACCGGGCGACGTCGTGCATCTCGATGAGCCGCGGGCACGCGCGCTCGCAGTCGCGCTGCAGGACCGGACGTTCGAGGTCCGCTCGGTCGAGGCCAAGCCTTATCGCCGCTCGCCGTACGCGCCGTTCCGCACCACGACCTTGCAGCAGGAGGCGTCGCGCAAGCTCGGGTACGGTGCGGCACGCACGATGCAGGTGGCCCAGCGGCTGTACGAGAACGGGTTCATCACCTATATGCGCACCGACTCCATCCAGATGTCGGCCACCGCTGTCACAGCGGCACGCGAGCAGGTGCGGGAGCTGTTCGGGGCGGAGTACCTGCCGCAGGCGCCTCGCACCTACACCAGCAAGGTCAAGAACGCCCAGGAGGCGCACGAGGCGATCCGGCCGGCCGGCGAGTCGTTCCGGACGCCGGCGCAGACCGGCCTGCACGGAGACGAGTTCCGGCTCTACGAGCTGATCTGGATGCGCACCGTCGCCTCGCAGATGCGAGACGCCGAGGGGCGGACGGTGACGGTCCGGGTGGGTGCCGCGGCGTCGTCGGGCGAGGACTGCGAGTTCAGCGCCAGCGGGCGGGTGATCACGTTCCACGGCTTCTTGAAGGCGTACGTCGAGAGCGCCGACGACCCCGAGGCCGAGCGGGACGACCGGGAGACCCGGCTGCCGGCGATGGAGCAGGGCGATCCACTGACCGTCGTCGACCTGGTCGCGGCGGGCCACGAGACGCGGCCGCCGGCCCGCTACACCGAGGCCACGCTGGTGCGAGAGCTGGAGGAGCGTGAGATCGGCCGGCCGTCCACCTATGCGTCGATCATCGGGACGATCCTGGGGCGTGGCTACGTCTACAAGAAGGGCACGGCGCTGGTGCCGGCCTGGCTGGCGTTCGCGGTCGTCCGGCTGCTGGAGCGTCACTTCGAACGGCTGATCGACTACCGGTTCACCGCCAACATGGAGGACGTCCTCGACCAGGTCGCGGCCGGCGAGCGGGTGGCAGCGGACGTCCTGGCGCGGTTCTACTTCGGGTCCGGAGACCTCGAGGGCCTCAAGACCCTGGTGAGCGAGCTCGGAGACATCGATGCCCGTGAGCTGTCGACGTTTGAGCTGGCCGAGGGGATCGCCGTCCGGGTCGGCCGCTATGGCCCGTACGTGGAGGACAAGGACGAGAACCGCGCCAACATCCCCGAGGACCTGCCACCGGACGAGCTCACACTGGAGAAGGCGCGTGAGCTCCTGGCCACGCCGGCCGGCGCCGAGCACGAGCTGGGCACTGACCCGGCGACCGGGCGCAAGGTCGTTGCCAAGAACGGACGGTACGGCCCTTACGTGACCGAGGTGCTCGACGAGAACGCGGCGAAGAGCGCGAAGCCGCGCACGTCCTCGCTGCTCGCATCGATGTCGCTGGACACGATCACGCTCGACGACGCGCTCCGGCTGCTGACTCTGCCCCGCGTCGTCGGCGTCGACCCGGACAGCGGAGAGGAGATCACCGCGCAGAACGGACGGTACGGGCCGTACCTGAAGAAGGGCACCGACTCACGGTCGCTGGACACCGAGGAGCAGATGTTCAGCGTGACGCTCCCAGAGGCGCTGGAGATCTACGCCCAGCCCAAGACCCGTGGGCGGCGGGCGGCCTCGGCGCCGCTGCGCGAGCTCGGCGAAGATCCGATGTCAGGCAACCCGGTGGTGATCAAGGACGGACGGTTCGGGCCGTACGTCACCGATGGGGAGTACAACGCGACGCTGCGGCGTGACGACAGCGTCGACACGATGACCCTGGCCTGGGCCGCCGAGCTGCTGGTGGAGAAACGGGCCAAGGGCCCGACGCCGAAGAAGCGTACGGCGAAGAAGGCCGCGAAGAAGGCGTCCCGCAAGCCCGCGGCGACCAAGAAGGCGGCAGCGAAGAAGTCGACGACCCGCAAG
>JBKPNJ010000123.1:0-3324 GCA_046732575.1 Actinomycetota bacterium | reverse complement strand
CGTCGAGGTAGAGGCCGACGCTGTCGCGTCCCTCTGTCGCCTCGTACGAGTGCGAACGACGATCCGTCACGGGCATTCCTCTCTTGAGTGAACTCACCTCTGAACTGATAACGCACGGATGAGTGACGTGATTCCTGTCTCACCATCACGACGTACCAGAACACACAGTCGTTGCCGTTCTCAGCGACTTCTCAGCGACTTCCTAGGCGCCGTTCAGACCGGAGGTCCGGTTCGATCCGAGCACCGGAACCGGTGCCATCGGGGCTCATTCCCGGCGCCCTGTCGCACAATGGGGGGATGCCCGACGGCGATGTGCTGATCGACCTCAACGCCGACCTCGGTGAGGGATTCGGGCGTTGGGTGCTGACCGATGACGACGCTTTGCTGGCCATCGTCAGCAGCGCGAATGTCGCCTGCGGGTTCCATGCCGGCGACGCGTCGACCATGCGTCGGGTCTGTGCCCTTGCCGCGGAGCGGGGGGTGACGGTCGGGGCGCAGGTCTCCTACCAGGACCTGGCGGGCTTCGGTCGCCGCGCCATGGACATGCCGGCTACGGAGCTGGCCGACCAGGTGCTCTACCAGATCGGCGCCCTCGAGGCGTTCGCCGCCGCCGAGGGTGTGCATGTTGCGTATGTCAAGCCGCACGGTGCGCTGTACAACCGAGTGGTCTGGGATGCGGAGCAGGCGTCGGCGGTCCTCGATGCAGCCGGCCGCGCCGGTGGCCTGCCGGTCCTGGGCCTGCCCGGATCGGTGCTCCTGCGCGCGGCGGCGGGACGCGGGGCCCCGCTGGTGGCCGAGGGGTTCGCCGACCGCGCGTACGCCCCCGACGGCTCGCTGGTCGAACGATCCAGGCCCGGCGCGGTCCTCGACGACCCCGAGGAGATTGCTCGTCGCTGTGTCCTCATGGCTCGGGAGCGATACGTCCAGGCGCAGGACGGCACGCAGATCCCGGTCGACGTCCGGTCGCTGTGCGTGCACGGTGACACGCCCGGGGCCGTGGACGTGGCTCGACGGGTTCGCACGGCGCTGCAGGAGGCCGCGGTGAGGGTGACCGCCTTTGCCTGACGTACCGCCGATGAGGATTCTGCCGGCGGGAGAGAATGCCTTCCTTGTCGAGGTGGCAGACGCCGTCGCCGCCCAGCTGCTGTACGCGTCGGCCCGGGATCGCGGCGTCGTCGTGACGGATCTGGTTCCGGCAGCCCGTTCGGTGCTCTTCGACGGCGTCGCGGATGTCGGTGAGCTCGCCGCGCTGGTGTCGGGCTGGGCCCTGCCGTCCCGGACCTCGGACTCCGGTGAGCTCGTGACGCTCGAGACGGTCTATGACGGGCCGGACCTGGCCGCGGTCGCCGAGCTCTGGTCGATGACCAGAGCCGAGGTGGTGCGGACGCACACGGGTACCGAGTTCTTGGTCGCCTTCTGCGGTTTCACCCCGGGCTTCGCCTACTGCACGGGTCTGCCCGACACGCTCACCGTGCCACGGCGCGCCGACCCGCGCGCGCGAGTGCCGGCCGGAGCGGTCGGGTTGGCCGGCGAGTTCACCGGCGTCTACCCGCGGGCCTCACCCGGCGGTTGGCAGTTGGTCGGGCGGACGTCGGCGCCGTTGTGGGATCTGCGCCGAGATCCACCGTCGCTGCTCCAGCCCGGGACACGGGTGCGTTTCGTCGAGGCCCGATAGTGAGGGGGGTGTGGGTGGTCGACCCGGGCCCGCTAGCCACTGTTCAAGATCTCGGTCGTCCGGGCCACGCTCACCTGGGGGTTCCCCGCTCGGGGGCGCTCGACCGTCCGGCTGCCTGCCTGGCCAACCGGCTGGTCGGGAACGACCCCGCGGCTGCGTGCCTGGAGACCACGGTGGGTGGTGTGGTCGTCAGGGCCTCGACCGCGATGACGGTGGCGGTCACCGGCGCGCCGGCGACTGTCCGGGTGGACGGCCGGGCGGCCGCATTCGCCGAAGCCCTGGGCGTCCCGCGCGGAGCGACGGTCAGCATCGGTGCCGCCCACGCCGGTGTCCGCAGCTACCTGGGCATCTCAGGTGGAATCGAAGTCGAGCAGGTGCTGGGCAGCCGGTCGACCGACGTGCTGTCCGCGATCGGACCGGCAACGCTGCGGGCGGGGGAGTGGCTCCCCGTGGGGGACCCATCGAGACTCCCGCCGGTCGCCGGGGCCGTCCCCATCGACCCCCCGGCCGACCCCCTCGTCCTGACCCTGCTCCCGGGGCCCCGCTGGGACTGGTTCGACTCCGGCGCGCACCGGATCCTGTTCGACGACGACTTCGTCGTCGCATCCGGCTCCAACCGGATCGCGTTGCGGCTAGCCGGGGCCGCCCTGAACCGCGCCGTCACCACCGAGCTACCGAGCGAGGGGTTGGTACTCGGCGCGGTTCAGGTACCGGCGAATGGGCAACCGCTGGTGTTCCTCGCCGACCATCCCACCACCGGCGGGTACCCGGTGATCGGCGTCGTCGACGCCGCCGGGGTGGCGGCCTGCGCCCAGGCCCGCCCCGGCGACCGGGTGCGGTTCCGGAGCCGGAAGCTCAGCTAGAGATCCTCGTTCGGCGACTCGGCGGGTGCCGGGGACAGAGCCTGATCATCCGCGGCGAGCGTTCGTACCGGACCGGGACCGGTCTCGGCGGTCTCGAACCGCACCGTCACCCTGCCGAGCCCCGACCCCCATACCCATCCCGGTCCATGGTCGTTGTGGATGACGTCCATGCCTGGCACCCAGCGCGGGCGCTGGTCGTGCGCTTCCAGTGCCGCGGTGGCGCCGGCGATCTGGGTGGGGGTCTGGTCCTCGTCCTCCTCGGAGTCGGCGAACAGGTCCTGCTGGATCCAGTCGGCCAGACCTGAGACGCCGACGCCCAGCAGGCGTACCCCGCCGGAGGTGTCCACGTCGGTGACGAGTGTTCTGGCCAGCCTGGACACGGTCTTGGCGTCGTCGGTTGGGCCGGTCAACGTGGCGGATCTGGTGTGTGTGGTGAAGTCGTGCATCCGGATCTTCACGGTGACAGTGCGGCCGGAGAGCTTCAGCGCGCGCAGCCGCTCGCACACCCGGACGGCGTGCCGATCGACAATCGCCTTGAGCAGCGTGGGATCGACGAGGTCGGTGTCGAAGGTGTCCTCGATGCTCACCGACTTCGACTCGCGCTCAGGGACAACGGCGCGCTCGTCCTCGGCTCGTGCCAGCCGGTACAGCGACCGGCCGTGCGACTGTCCCACCAGACGTACCAGCTCCTCTGCGTTGATCTGCTCCAGGTCCTCGATCGTGTGCACTCCCACCCGGCGCAGTCGCTCGGCGGTCGCCGGCCCGACTCCCGGTATCACCGTCACC
>JBKPNJ010000122.1:0-3170 GCA_046732575.1 Actinomycetota bacterium | reverse complement strand
GACAGGACGACCCGCGAGCGGGCGTCCTCGTCGAGGAACTCCAGCGCCATCTCCGCGCTCAGGATGGCGCTGCCCAGATCCATCAGCACCACGACGCCAGCCGGACCGTCGACCTCCTCGATCGCGGCCTGGATCCGCTGTGCGTCGGTCCCGAATGCTTCCAGGTCGAGGCCGGCCGCCACGGCCATCGGCACCGGCTCACCGGACACCATTTCGGCGGCGAGCTCGACCGCGGCAGCCGCCAGCGCGTGGCTGTGCGACACCACGACCAAGCCGACCATGTGGTCAGCCGCCCAAGGACGCGGCCGCGGCCTGAATCAGCAGGGTCGTCGAAGTCGCGCCCGGATCCTGGTGACCTGCGCTGCGCTCACCGAGGTAGCTCGCCCGGCCCTTGCGCGCCACCAGCGGGGTTACCGCGTCCCGGCCGGACTCCGCCGCTGACGCCGCTGCAGCAAGCGCCTCGGCCGGCGGTGTTCCCGTGGCCAGGGCGTCGTCGAGCGCCTCGACCGCCGGTGTGAGGGCATCGACCATCGTCTTGTCCTCGAGCGAAGCCTTCCCTCGAGCGACGACGCCGTCCAGTCCCGCGCGGAGGGCGGCGGCGAAGTCCTTCGGCGAGGCGTCGCTCACCGCACCCAGACTCGTGCCCATGCGCAGGAACAGGGTGCCGTACAGCGGGCCGCTGGCCCCTCCCACTGCGCTCACGAGCTTCATGCCCACCTGTTTGAACAGGGCATCTGCAGTCTCGGGTGTTGTCGCTTCCAGCGACTCGACCACAGCCTTCATCCCGCGCCTCATGTTCGTACCGTGGTCCGCGTCACCGATCGCCGAGTCCAGATCGGTCAGCTGCTGCGCATTCACCTCGATGAGGTCGGCGAACGTGCGTACCCACCGCGTCAGCTGCGCCAGGCTGATCGAGTCCGCCATCGCTCAGACTCCCCAGCGCAGCCCGGGAGTGCTGACCGGCGCGTCCCAGAGACGCACGATCTCGTCGTCGGCCTTGAGCAGCGTCACCGAGCAGCCGGCCATCTCAAGCGACGTGATGTAGTTGCCGACGAGGGCACGAGCCACTGTGACGTTCTTGCCCGTCAGGATCTTGTTGACCTCGTTGTACATCAGGTAGAGCTCGATCAGCGGGGTTCCTCCCATGCCGTTGACCAACGCGATCACCGAGTCACCCGCGTAGGGCAGGTCCTCCAGTATCGGCTCCACCAGCAGTGCCGCGATCTCGCCGGCGTTCGTCATGGGCACGCGCCGGCGCCCCGGCTCGCCGTGGATTCCGATGCCGACCTCGATCTCGTTCTCGGGCAGGTCGAACGTCGGCTTGCCGGCGGACGGCACCGTGCAGGATGTCAGGGCCATACCCATGCTGCGTCCCTGCTCGTTCACGTGCCGCGCGACGTCGGCGACCTGGCTGAGCGGCTGGCCCTCCTCGGCGGCCGCGCCGGCGATCTTCTCCAGCAGTACGGTCACGCCGACACCACGCCGGCCCGCCGTGTAGAGGCTGTCCTGGACGGCGACGTCGTCATCGGTGACCACGGAGACGACCTCGACGCCTGAGTCGGAGGCCGCGAGCTCAGCTGCCATCTCGAAGTTCATCACGTCGCCGGTGTAGTTCTTCACGATGTGGAGGACGCCGGCGCCGCCGTCGACGCGCTTGGTCGCCTCGAGCATCTGCTCGGGGACCGGGGACGTGAACACCTCACCGGCGCACGCCGCGTCGAGCATGCCTAGCCCGACGAAGCCACCGTGCAGCGGCTCGTGGCCGGACCCCCCACCCGAGATGAGCCCGACCTTGCCCGACCGGGGCGCGTCGCCGCGAAAGACTATGCGGTTCTCATGATCGACCCGAAGGTCCGGATGCGCGGCCTCGATGCCGAGGAGCGCTTCCTTGACCACATCGCCCGGGTCATTGATGAGCTTCTTCATGTTGGTCCTCTTCCCACGCCGTCGGATTGGAGTACGCGTGCACAGATTCGACCACGTTTCCGCGAGGTGGGGAAGCCCGTCTCGCCAAGCCTCTAGGGTGCATGGGATGGATCTCGTCTACCCGCCGGTGACCGTCGCGGCCCGCGCGATCTTCCGGGCTCTGGACCTGCGGATCACGATCAGCGGAGCCCAACGCGTGCCACGGCGAGGTGGGGCGTTGCTGGTCAGCAACCACGTCAGCTTCCTCGACTTCATCTTCGTCGGCCTGGCGGCCCGCGAGAGCCGCCGGCGGGTCCGCTTCATGGCCAAGCAGGAGGTGTTCACCCACCGCGTCTCCGGGCCGCTGATGCGTGGCATGCACCACATCCCTGTCGACCGGGATGCGGGACTGGCCAGCTTCGCTGTGGCCGTCGACGCCCTTCGCGCCGGAGAGGTCGTCGGCATCTTCCCCGAGGCGACGATCAGCCGCTCGTACACGGTCAAGCCGATCAAGTCCGGCGCAGTGCGGCTGGCCCAGCGAGCGGAGGTGCCGCTGCTGCCGGTCGCCCTGTGGGGGGGTCAGCGGATCCTGACGAAGGGGCATCCCCGGGACCTGACCAGGCACCGGCCGATCGGCATCAGCGTGGGCGAGCCGATCCACCCTGGGCCCGACGATGACGCCGTGCGTCTCACCGGGCAGCTGCGTGGCACCATGCAGGCGCTCCTGGACGATCTGCAACGCCGACACCCTGACCAGCCGATGCCCGGTCAGGCCGCACCGTGGCACCCGGCGCACCTCGGCGGCACTGCGCCCACGCCGGAGGAGGCGCTGCTCCTCGATCGCGCCGAGCGCAAGGCGAAGATCGCCGAGAAGCGGGCCGCCCGCGGGATGTGACGAGGGCATCCGGTGGATCGGACCGATCAGGTGCGATCGCTGATGTTCGGCGGTTTTCCGGTCGCTGGAGACCTGATGTTCACCGCAGGACTGCCGGCAGTGGCTAGCCGAGGTTGTTGATCATGCCGGCCCCGACGGTGACTCCGGTGGCCTCGTCGATGAGGATGAACGACCCTGTCGTCCGGTTTTTGCCGTAGGGGTCGCAGAGCAGCGGCACTGTCGTACGCAGGTGGACACGGCCGATCTCGTTCAGGCCGAGCTCGCCGGTCTCGGTGTCGCGGTGCAGCGTGTTGACGTCGAGGCGGTACTGCAGGTCCTTCACCAGCGCCCGGCCGTTGCGGGTCGTGTGCTTGATCGCCAGCTTCTGCCT
>JBKPNJ010000121.1:0-12419 GCA_046732575.1 Actinomycetota bacterium | reverse complement strand
CCGCGAGAGCCGCACGGCATCCGGGAACGCCGTCACCAGGAGGACCTGCTCGAGCGGGTGAGGGAGTGGTTCGACCAGTTCCTGAAGCCGGGCGCCGCCGGGTGATCGGTCCCCGCTCCAGATCGGCCCGTCGAACCGCCGGCATCGCCGGCCGGTGAGAACTCGGCGACGGCCGTGCTAGCCGGTCAGGCCCAGAGCTGTCCCTCCAGACGCTCCTCCGCCTCGTCGAGGGTGCCCTCGTAGCCGCCGGTCGAGAGGTACTTCCAGCCGCCGTCACAGACCACGACGACGATGTCGGCAGGCGTACCCTCTCGGACGGACCTGTCGGCCTGGGCCAGAGCGGCGTGCAGGATGGCGCCGGTGGAAATGCCGGCGAACAGCCCCTCCTCGTCCAGCAGCTGACGCACGCGGCGCAGCGCGTCGCGCGGACCGACCGAGAACCTTGAGTCGATCAGGGCCTCGTCGTAAAGCTCCGGAACGAAGCCTTCGTCGATGTTGCGCAGACCGTAGACCAGCTCGCCGTAGCGTGGCTCGGCGGCCACGATCCGGACATCCGGCTTGGCCTCGCGGAAGAACCGGCCGACACCCATCAGCGTGCCGGTGGTACCGAGCCCCGCGACGAAATGCGTCACCGAGGGGAGGTCGGCGAGGATCTCCGGTCCGGTCGTCTCGTAGTGCGCCTGGGCGTTGGCCGGGTTGCCGTACTGGTAGAGCATCACCCAGTCGGGATTCTCCTCCGCCAGCTGCTTGGCCACCCGGACCGCCTCGTTCGACCCGCCGGCCGCCGGTGAGTGGACGATCTCGGCTCCCCACATCCGCAGCAGCTGTCGACGCTCAACCGAGGTGTTCTCCGGCATCACGCAGACCAGCCGGTAGCCGCGCAGCTTCGCCACCATCGCCAGCGAGATGCCGGTGTTGCCCGACGTCGGCTCCAGGATCGTGCAGCCGGGCCGAAGCTGACCCTGCTTCTCCCCGTCGACCAGCATCGCCAGCGCGGCCCGGTCCTTGACGGAGCCGGTCGGGTTCCGGTCCTCCAGCTTGGCCCACAGCCGCACATCCGCCGCTGGTGAGATCCGCGGCAGGCCCACCAGCGGTGTAGAGCCGACCGAGTCCAGCAGCGAGTCGAACCGCATGCTCAGCCGGATCCACCGGCGACGGCAGGGAGAACGACGACGACGTCACCGTCCTTGACCGGCGTCTTCAGGCTCCCGGTGAAACGGACGTCCTCGTCGTTGACATAGACGTTCACGAACCGACGCAGGTCGTCGCCCTCCAGCAGACGCTCCTTCAGCCCTGGATGGGTGTCCTCCAGGCTGTCGACCAGCTCGGCGAGCGTGGAACCCTCCCCCGATACCGCCTTGGCGCCACGCGTATAGGTACGCAGGATCGTCGGGACGCGGACCTCGATGGCCATCGGTGTACTCCAGGGGTAGTCACGGGTTGCTCATTGACACAACGGCGGGGGCCGCCCTGTCATTCCGGCTGGGACGCAGAGACGACCAGGTCCTCCTCGCTGACCTGTCCGTCGACGATCCGAAACGAGCGCATTTCGACCGGTCCCTCGAGACTTCCACAGTCGCGGGTCGACACGACGACGTAGTGCGCGTTGGGTTCGGCGGCGTACGAGATGTCGGTCCTCGACGGGTACGCCTCGGTTGCGGTGTGCGAGTGGTAGATGACGACGGGCTCCTCGTCGTTGGCGTCCATCTCCATCCAGACCTTCAGCTGTTCCTGGGGGTCGAACCTGAAGAACGTCGGTGAGCGCTCGGCGTTGACCATCTCCACGAGCCGGACCGGCCGGTCGGAGCCGATTGGTCCCGCGACCACGCCGCAGGCCTCGTCGGGGTGGTCGCGACGGGCATGCTCGACGATCGCGTCACGTATCGCGGCGTCGAGCCTCAGCACCCCACGAGGGTAGAGGCGGTGCCCCGCGGCCCTGTCCGGCGGCGCCGTCGCGTCCGGATCCTGAGACGCTAGTGAAGCGTGTGGACCAGCGACTCCTGCAGATAGCCCAGCCACTCGTAGACATCGTGCATCGCCAGGCGCGGGTCGTCGTACGACATCGCCTCCCAGACGTCATGGTCGTCCTGGGTGACCCCCAGCCGCTCGGCCAGAGCCAACCGTAGGTCGGTCAGGCCACGTAGCCACGCTTGTACCTCCTCGGCGTCGAGATCGACCTCGACGTCCGCGTCGACATCCTCCTCCCACTCCTGGCCGGAGCCGAGTCCTCCACGTTCGAGCGACTCGATCATGGTCAGTGCCTGGCTCACCTTGCCGTCCCGCAGCCCGCGCTCGGTGAAGCGGCGGAACTCACCCGAGTGCTCCTCGTCGTCGCGGTACGCGTCGGGCAGCAGCCTGGCGAGCACGGGATCCTCGGGGGCATCCACCGGTCCGGAGAAGTCGAGCAGCGCGACCAGCGGATCCTCCGACTCCGAACGGGCCGGGGACTCATCCCGCAGCAGCTCCACGATCTGCCGGAGCAGTCCGCGCAGCAGACCGGCCTCCGTCATCGCGAACGTAGCGCGTGCCCTCCCACGCCTGGCCCGCTTGAACTCACTCATGCGTCAGTCTTCTGCAGCGTGGCCCACAGACCGTACCCGTGCATCGCCTCCACGTCGCGTTCCATCTCCTCGCGCGACCCGGTCGACACCACGGCCTTGCCCTCGTTGTGCACCTGGTTCATCAGTCGCTCAGCCTTGGCCTTCGGGTAGCCGAAGTAGCTCTGGAACACATAGGCCACATAGGACATGAGGTTCACCGGGTCGTTCCACACCAGCGTTATCCAGGGGAGGTCGAGCTGCGACGCCTGCTCGACGTCGGTTTCCTCGATCTCGACCGGTACGGACACGGATGCCATTGTCTCCTAGGCTGAGCAGTGTGGTGTCAACGGCCTTCCTGACTGACCAGTACGAGCTGACCATGGTGCAGGCCGCGCTGCGCAGCGGCACGGCGCACCGGCGAGCGGTCTTCGAGCTCTTCCCACGCAGGCTGCCCGATGGCCGGCGCTACGGCGTGGTCGCCGGTACGGGGCGGATGCTCGACGCGCTGCAGCAGTTCCGGTTCGAGGAGGAGCAGCTGGACTTCCTGCGGGCGCGCGACATCGTCGACGCCACGACCCGTGACTGGCTCGCCTCGTACCGCTTCTCCGGCGACATCTGGGGCTACCGGGAAGGCGAGACCTACTTCCCAGGGTCGCCGCTGGTGGTCGTGGAGGCCGACTTCGCCGAGGCGGTCGTGCTCGAGACGCTCATCCTCTCGATCCTGAACCACGACTCGGCTGTGGCCTCGGCGGCCTCCCGGATGACCGCCGCCGCCGAGGGTCGTCCGTGCGTTGAGATGGGCGCGCGGCGCACCCACGAGGATGCGGCGGTGGCCGCGGCCCGCGCCGCCTACATCGCAGGGTTCTCGGCGACGTCGAACCTGTCCGCCGGCCGGCGATACGGCATCCCCACCGCGGGGACCAGTGCCCACGCATTCACACTCGTGCACGACAGCGAACGCGAAGCGTTCACCGCGCAGGTCTCCGCCCTGGGCTCCGGCACCACGCTGCTGGTCGACACCTATGACATCACCGAGGCGGTCACAGCCGCGGTCGAGATCGCTGGCCCGGAGCTCGGGGCCGTGCGCATCGACTCCGGAGACCTGCCGATGCTGGCCCGGCAGGTCCGCGAGCAGTTGGACCGGCTCGGCGCCACAAAGACGCGCATCTTCGTCACCTCCGACCTCGACGAGTACGCGATCGCCGGGCTGGCCGCCGCACCGGTCGACGGGTACGGCATCGGAACGTCCCTGGTCACCGGAAGCGGACACCCGACCTGCGGCTTCGTCTACAAGCTGGTCGCGCGGTCGACCTCGGACCAGCCGACGGCGACGATGCAGGCGGTGGCCAAGAAGAGCCGCGAGAAGCTCTCGATCGGTGGCCGCAAGTGGGCGATGCGCCGGGTATCGGCCGACGGGATCGCCGAGGCCGAGATCATCGGTGTGGGACACCCACCGGTCAGCGACGTGGACGACCGCCACCTCCTCGTCGAGCTCGTACGCCACGGGCAGATCGTCGGTCGCGAGTCAGTGGAGCGGATGCGCGAGCGTCACGTGCGCTCGATCGCCGAGCTGCCGATGGCCGGACACCAGCTGTCCCGGGGCGAGCCGGCGATCCCCACCGACTACCTCGGGGACGGGCGACCTGCCGACCGGACGCCGTTCGGGTTCGCGGCGGGACAGGAGCCACGGCGATGACGAGGGCCCTCATCGTCTGCGATGTGCAGAACGACTTCTGCGAGGGCGGCTCACTCGCGATCTCCGGGGGCGCCGACGTGGCGTACCGGATTGGACGCAAGCTGCAGGCCTGGCAGCGGGCCGAGCCGGAGGATCGTGCCTACGAGTACGTCGTCGCCACGCGAGACCATCACATAGATCCCGGTGGACATTTCAGCGACCACCCCGACTTCGTCGACTCCTGGCCGCCGCATTGTGTCGTCGGGACCGACGGCGAGGCGTTCCACCCCAACCTGGATCCGCAGCCGTTCCACGCGATGTTCCTCAAGGGGGAACACCAAGCCGCATACTCCGGGTTCGAGGGTCGCACCGTCGACGGGATGCGGCTGGCGGACTGGCTGCGCGGCCACGGGGTGGACACGCTGGACGTCTGCGGCATCGCCACCGACCACTGCGTACTGGCGACGGCCCTGGACGCCAGACGAGAAGGCCTCACCACCGCGGTGCTGGCCGACCTCACCGTCGGCGTCTCGCCGGAGGGCAGCCAGCGTGCGCTCGCGCAGCTGCGCGCCGCCGGGGTGGAGATCAGGGCCGGCGGCTAAGGACCCACCGGCGGCCGGGCTGGGCTTCAGCGGGCCAGGTGGCGGCCGAGGAACTCGAACGCCTCCAGGGTGTGGTCGTTCCAGAACACCCGGGTGTGTCCCCCATCGGCGTAGGACACGATCTCCGGCCGCCGCACCAGGGAGTCGACCAGCGCTCGCACCGACGCGTACAAGGCGTCCTCGCGGCCGCACCAGATCGCCAGCGGAGTGGGGGCGAGCGCGCCGGCCGCGTCGAACACGGCGTCACCGGTCCCGACGGCGGGGCTGAACGCCGCCACCGCCGCCGCCCAGCCGGGATCGAGCTCGGCGATGCGCAGAGCGCCGTAGCCGCCCATCGACCACCCCCACAACGCCCGACGGCCGGGGTCGAATCCGCGCTCGGTAAGCCACCGGGGCATCTCCTCGACGACCATCCGTCGAGGATTGTCGCCGTCCGCGCCGGGCTCCCAGGACGTCGCGCCCCCATCGGCACCGGCAAGCGCGAAAGGCTCGGTGCCGGCTCGGACAGAGGCAGTGAGAAAACGCGGCAGGCCGAACGACTCGAGGTCCGAGGCGGTCGCGCTCGCACCGTGCAGCACGACGACAACGGGCAGGCCCTTACCGTCGCCGTAGCCGGCGGGAACCGCTGTGAACAGGTCGACCTCGTGGCCGCGCGCAGTGGAGTAGACCGTCTCAAGACGCACCCGCCCCTCCGGTGCATCGGGGATGTACGGGTCGGCTCCCCAGCCGAGCCGGAGCTTCAACGACTCCGGCATAGCGGCGTACCCGGCGCCTCCGAGCACCGCTGCGCCACCGATCCCCGCGAGGCCCGTGAGCAGCCGCCGACGACTCACCACAGGGATGTCAGGCGGCATTCCCGCGTCGGGCATGCCTCATCGTCACACGGTCCCGGAGGGCTGGCTCGTCCGCGGGATGAGGGCGACGTAGATTCGCACCATGGCATTGCGCACCCTCGACAGCCCGTCGCCAGCGCCCACGATCGTGACCCGCGGCGAGCTCGCCGCCACCGGGTACGAGCACCGGAGCGTCAAGGCGGAGATCCGCGCCAACCTGGTCGCCGCGCTTCGGGAAGGTCGGCGACCGTTCCCGGGAATCGTCGGCTTCGACGACACGGTCCTGCCCGACCTCGAGCGTGCCCTGCTCGCCGGCCACGACTCGGTGCTGCTCGGTGAGCGCGGGCAGGGCAAGACGCGAATCATGCGGACGATAGCCGGCCTGCTCGACGAGTGGACGCCGGTCGTTGCCGGCTGCGAGATCAACGACGACCCGATGGAGCCCGTGTGCGTTCGCTGCCTGGGACTCGCCGACGAGCTCGGGGACGACCTGCCGGTCTCGTGGTGGCACCGCAACCGTAGGTACGGCGAGAAGCTGGCGACCCCCGACACCAGCGTCGGCGACCTGATCGGGGACGTGGACCCCATCAAGGTGGCCGAGGGCAGGACGCTGGGCGACCCGGAGACCGTTCACTACGGCCTGCTGCCCCGCGCGAACCGCGGCGTGTTCGGCATCAATGAGCTTCCCGACCTCGCCGAGCGGATCCAGGTGGCGCTGTTCAACGTGCTCGAAGAACGCGACATCCAGGTGCGCGGGTACGCGCTTCGACTGCCGCTGGACCTGTTGCTCGTCGCGTCGGCGAACCCGGAGGACTACACCAACCGCGGCCGGATCATCACGCCGCTGAAGGACCGCTTCGGCGCCGAGATCCGCACGCACTATCTCGACGAGATCGACCAGGAGATCGCGTTGATCGGACAGGAGTCCTCCCCGGTGGCGGAGGTGCCTCTGCACCTGCTGGAGGTGATCGCGCGATTCGTGTACGAGCTGCGCGGATCGAATGCGATCGATCAGCGGTCCGGCGTTTCGGCCCGGTTCGGCGTGGCCGCCGCCGAGGCGGTGGCCGCGTCCGCGCTGCGGCGGATGGCCCGGCGAGGCGAGGACGACCCGGTGGCCCGGATCAGCGACCTGCCCGACGTCGTCCCCACGCTGCGTGGCAAGGTCGAGTTCGAGATGGGCGAGGAGGGACGTGAGCACGAGGTGCTGTCCCACCTGCTGCGCATCGCGGTCGCCGCGACATTCCGCGAGCACCTGAGGGGACTCGACCTTGCCGGCTTCACCGAGCGGTTCGCCTCCGGTGACACGGTCGAGACCGGCCCGCTCGTGCCAGCACCTGAGGTGCTCGACCAGCTGGGAGGCGTCCCCGGGCTCGCGGGTGTTCTCGAGCGGCTCGGTGTCGATGAGGACAACGTGTCCCGGGGGCAGGTGGCGGCCGCCGTCGAGCTGGTGCTCGAGGGGCTGCACCTCACCCGGCGGCTGTCGAAGGAGACGGTTGACGGCGTGACGATCTACGGGAGCTGAGCCGTGAGCACGAGCGGCCGTCCACCACGCGGAGGCAGGTTCCGCTACGGCACGTGGCGGGGTGGAGCCGATCCACTGGCGCCGCCCTTCGACGTGCGGGCGGCGGTCGACGAGATCGGAGAGGACATGCTGGCCGGCAGCAGCCTGCGCGAGGCGCTGCAGGAGTTCCTGCGGCGTGGCGCCGACGGCCGTCGGGGCCTCGACGAGCTCCGACGTGACGTACGGCGGCGCAGGCGGCAGCTACGGCGCAGCGGCAACCTCGCCGGCACGCTGGATCGGGTGCGCGCCATGCTCGATCAGGCCCTTGCCGCGGAGCGCGAGAGCCTCGCGGAGGACCCGTCCGACGAGTCACGGCTGGCGGAGATGACCCTCGACTCGCTGCCGGACGACACCGCCGGCGCGGTGCGTGACCTCGCCGGATACGACTGGCGTTCGGCCGACGCCCGGGCCCAGTACGAACAGATCCAGCAGCTGCTGCGCCGGGAGGTGCTCGACGCGCGGTTCGCCGGCATGCGTGAGGCGTTGTCGAGTCAGGACCCGCAGGCGATGCAACGCGTACGCGACATGATCGCGGACCTCAACCAGCTGCTTGCCTCGCACGCAAGCGGCGAGGACACCACCGAGCAGTTCGGGCAGTTCATGGAGCGGCACGGGGAGTTCTTCCCGGAGAACCCGAAGGACACCGACGACCTGATCGACCTGCTGGCGCGTCGGCAGGCCGCCGCCGAACGGCTGATGCGCTCTCTGACCCCCGAGCAGCGCGACGAGCTGTCCCAGCTGATGGCGCAGGCGCTCGGCGACCTCGACCTCGAGCGCGAGCTCGCCCAGCTGGAGGCGAACCTCGAGGCGCTGCGACCCGGACTCGGCCAGGGCCCGCCGGTCGACATGCGCGGTGACGAGCCGCTCGGCTACGGCCAGGCCGTCGGTGCTGTCGCGGACCTGGCCGACCTCGAGGCGCTCGACCAGCAGCTGTCACAGGACTATCCGGGCTCGACGCTCGACGACATCGACCTCGAGGCGATGGGGCGGCACCTCGCGCCTTCAGCGGTGGAGGACCTGCGGGCGCTGCGCGACCTGGAACGCGAGCTGGAGCGGCAGGGCTACGTGAGCCGCGACCGCGACGGTATGACGATGACGCCGAAGGCGCTGCGCCGCCTCGGGGAGACCGCGTTGCGCCGCATCTTCGCCGACCTCGACGCGGCCGGCCGGGGCGACCACGACGACCAGCGCACCGGTGCCGCCGACGAACGGACCGGTGCCAGCCTGCGCTGGCAGTACGGCGACGAGAGACCGATCGACGCGGTGCGCACCTTGCACAATGCGGTGCTGCGTACCGCCGGTGACCGACGGGATCCGGGCGCCGGGAGGCCGTCGGTCCGGCTCGACGTCGAGGACTTCGCGGTCGCGGAGACCGAACGCCGTACCGCCGCCGCCGTCGCACTCTGCGTCGACCTGTCGTTCTCGATGTTCCAGGAGGACCGATGGGGGCCGATGAAGCAGACCGCGCTGGCACTCTCACACCTCGTCGCGACGAGGTTCCGGCAGGACACCTTGCAGATCATCGGGTTCGACCGGCTGGCCCGCCGGCTGACACCTGTCCAGCTGGCCGAGGTCGAGCCGGAGTGGGTGCAGGGCACCAACCTGCACCACGCCCTGAAGCTCGCCGGTCAGCACCTTCGGCGCCACCCGGACGCGGAGCCGGTCGTCCTGGTGGTCACCGACGGAGAGCCCACCGCCCACCTGACCGCTGACGGCAGCCCGTTCTTCAAGTGGCCGACGACGCGCAGCACGCTCGTCGCGACCGTGGGCGAGATCGACACGCTGACGCGGTACGGAGCGACGCTCAACATCTTCATGCTGGGCGAGGACGAGGGGCTTGTCAGATTCGTCGACTCGGTGGCCCGGCGCAACGGCGGGCGGGTGTTCACCCCGGAGCTCGGCCGGCTCGGGGAGTACGTCGTCTCCGACTACCTCAAGGCCCGCCAGGGGCGCCGGCGCAGCGCCTGAGCGGCATCAGCCGCGGCTGGCCCCGATGCGCAGCAGCACGATTCCGGGGCGGCCGGCAGGGTCAGCCGGCGAGGAATGACAACCGTACGTGTCGCACCTGGTTGTCGACGTTGAGGTCGACCAGGCAGATGCTCTGCCAGGTGCCGAGTGTCAGGCGTCCGCCCACGACCGGGATCGTCGCGTACGGCGGGATCAGCGCGGGCATCACGTGGGAGCGGCCGTGACCGCGTGACCCGTGACGGTGCCGCCATCGGTCGTCGGCCGGCAACAGCGTCCCGAGTGCGCCCAGCAGATCGTTCTCGCTGCCGGCGCCCGTCTCGAGAATCGCGACCCCGGCGGTGGCGTGCGGGACGAAGATGTTGAGCAGCCCGTCCTCGCCGCGGTTCAGGAACGACGCGCAGGCGTCGGTGATGTCGACGACTGCATCCGTCGATCCGGTGTCGATCGTGATCGTGTCGGTACGCACGTCGTTCATCGTGACAGGTGCCGGACGGAGCAAAGTGTCGGATCGCGGCGGACAAGTGTCGGATCGCGGCGGACAAGTGTCGGATCGCGGCGGACAAGTGTCGGATCGCGGCGGTCAGGCGTTGGCCCAGGTCCATGCGTAGGTGTCATCCTCGCTGGCCAGGCCGGCTTCGCCCAGCTCGAGCGGCCGGAACGTGTCGACCATCACGGCGAGCTCGTCGAAGTACTCCTTGCCCAGCGATGCCTCGATCGCACTGGGCTGCGGGCCGTGCGCGTACCCTCCGGGGTGCAGGGAGATCGACCCGATGCCGATCCCGGATCCCTTGCGCGACTCGTAGTCCCCGGCGACGTAGAACATCACCTCGTCGGAGTCGACATTTGAGTGGTAGTACGGGACCGGCACGGCCAGCGGGTGGTAGTCCACCTTGCGCGGGCAGAAGTTGCAGATCACGAAGTTGGCGCCCTCGAAGACCTGGTGGACCGGTGGCGGCTGGTGGACGCGACCGGTGATCGGTTCGAAGTCGCTGACGTTGAATGTGTACGGGTAGAGGCACCCGTCCCAGCCGACGACGTCGAACGGGTGCGACGCATACGTCATCCGCGTTCCGACGATCCCGGTCTGTGCCTGGGGGCCGCTGCCCCTGTGCTTGACGAGCACGTCGACGCCCTCGCCGGTCTGGACCAGCGGTTCGTGCGGGGGATGCAGGTCCCGTTCGCAGTACGGCGCGTGCTCGAGAAACTGGCCGAACCTCGACAGGTACCGCTTGGGCGGGCTGATATGGCTGTTGGCCTCGATCACATACAGCCGGACCGGCTGTCCGGAGTCGGCATGCGGGATCCACCGGTGCGTGCTCGCCCGCGGAATCACCACGTAGTCACCCGACTTCGCCTGCAGCTGACCGAACACCGTCTCTACCGTGGCGCTGCCGGACTCGACGAACACACACTCGTCACCGATCGCGTTCCGGTACAGCGGCGAGGCCTCCCCCGCCGCGACATAGGAGATGCGCACGTCACCGTTGCCCATCACGAGCCGACGGTCGTTCACGGCATCGCGCGACTTCCAGTCCTGTCCTGTCGTCAGATCGTGCAGCTTCAGGTGCCTGGGCTTGAGCGGGTGATTGGCCTGGGTAGCCAGGTCGGGGAGCTCCCATACCTGCGCGTCGACGATCGCCGACGGCACGCCGCGGTGGTACAGCAGGGAGGCATCCGAGGAGAAACCTTCCTCACCCATCAGCTCCTCGTAGAGCAGCGCTCCTCGCTCGTTACGGAACTGGGTGTGCCGCTTGTGGGGCACATCTCCGAGGCGCTGGTAGTGAGCCATTCCCGCTCCCGGTGTTCGATTATCGGACAGTCCTGTTCGCTCACCAACACGATGCGCTACAGTCGGCGCCGTGTCAACCTTCGCCGGGTTCGTCGACGACGCAGCGATGTTCCCGCCGGGTAACGCAGCCCCGCAGGAGGCGGTGGAGGCCCATCGACGTTACCGCGCCCAGCCCATCGGACCGCTGCTCGGTCCGCTGCTCTGCGCCGACACCCGGCTGCCCGAGGTCACGGCCGCGCTCTCCGGCACCCGGCACCAGACGCCGGTGCCGCTCGGCGTCGTCGTGACCGGCGGAGCCGGCGCGATCGGACCAGCACTCCGATGGGCATCAGGTGCGCCGCGCGCGACGCTGACGAGCGTCGAGACCGCGCTACGCGACGAGGACGACCTGGCGCACAACGCCCGCCGGGTCGTCACTGTCTTGTCCAACGAGCTACCCGCCGAAGCAACCGCCTTCATCGAAGTCCCTCGCATCGGCTCCCGCTCCCCCTCGCCGACGTGGGAGTCGGCACTCGACGTGATCGCGGAGTCAGGACACTGTGTCAAGTACCGGACCGGCGGGCCGGACCGGGACGCCTTCCCCGACGAGGCCGAGCTGGCGAGCTTCATCACCGCCGCCCTCGACCGGGAGCTGGCCTTCAAGTGCACAGCTGGACTGCACCACGCGATCCGATCCACTGCACCGGGCCCGATCGAGCAGCACGGGTTCCTCAACATCCTGCTGGCCACCAGGGCGTCCCTCGACGGAGCGGCGCCCGACGAGGTCGCCGACGTTCTGGCGAGTCGCGAGAGCGGCGAGATCGTCTCGGGGATGGAGCAGCTCAATGGTGCGGCCGGTACGTCGGCACGTCGCTGGTTCAGGTCGTTCGGGACGTGCAGCATCACCGAACCCGTCGAGGACCTTGTGGCCCTGGGTCTGCTGGAGCTGGAGTCCACATGAATGCCACCGGCTGCTGGGTCGACGGCGCCGCCGGTACGCCGTACGACGTCACCAACCTGCCGTACGGCATCTTCACGCGGGGGAACGACGAGCCCCGCGTCGGAGTCAGGATCGGTGACTTCGTGCTCGATCTGGCACCGCTCGCGGCCAGCCAGATGCTGGCGCGCGCCGAGGTGTTCGAGTCCCCGACGCTGAACCCCTTTCTG
Organism: Actinomycetota bacterium; assembly: GCA_046732575.1. Lineage (GTDB taxonomy): Bacteria > Actinomycetota > Actinomycetes > Propionibacteriales > Nocardioidaceae > JBKPNJ01. Next base: position 305 of record JBKPNJ010000121.1, on the reverse strand, counting down.
AGCCTGGGCCGCGAGGCATGGGGCTCGGTCCGGCGCTGGCTCACCGAGGGGCTGACGGACCCGGCCGACCGCGACGAGATCGAACCGTTCCTGGTGCCGCTGGGTGATGTCACGCTGCACCTGCCGTTCCAGGTTGCCGACTACGTGGACTTCTACTGCTCTCTGCACCACGCCACCAACGTGGGCAAGATCTTCCGGCCAGACGCAGAGCCGCTGACGCCCAACTGGCGGCACCTGCCGGTCGGTTACCACGGGCGCGCCGGCACCGTCGTCGTCAGCGGCACGCCCATCGTCCGGCCGTGCGG
>JBKPNJ010000120.1:0-10324 GCA_046732575.1 Actinomycetota bacterium | reverse complement strand
GCCGGGCTTCTACTTCGAGCCGACGGTGCTGGCCGACGTACCCTCCGACGCGCGGATCCTGCGCGAGGAGATATTCGGTCCCGTCGCCCCGATCGTGACTTTCACCGACGAGACCGACGCGATCCGTCTAGCCAACGACAGCGAGTACGGCTTGGTCTCCTACGTCTACACACGCGATCTGTCCCGCGCGCTGCGGGTCAGCGAGGCCCTGGAGTCCGGGATGGTCGGCGTCAATCGTGGTCTGGTGAGTGACCCTGCCGCACCGTTCGGCGGCACCAAGCAGAGCGGCCTCGGACGCGAGGGTGGCCACGAGGGGATGCTCGACTACCTGGAGTCCAAGTACCTCGCCGTCACCTGGTGACGGCGAGGTACAGCTGGCCCGCAGGGTCAGCCCCGATGCCGATCCAGGAATCCGACGACCTCCCCCAGTGCCTCACGTTGGACGTCGTCGACCTGTGCCACACCGTGAGCGTCGCTCTCCGGAAAGATGTAGCCGTGCACCTCATGTGACCACGAGCGCCATTCCGCGTCCGATCGCTTCTCGGCCAACAGCTCGTAGGTGAGCCGGAAGATACCCTGCAGCTCGTCCTGCTCGCGTCCAAGGACCAGTACCGGGATGTCAACGGCGTCGAGCCGGCGGGAGACCTCGTCGAGGTCGGCGATCCGGGCGCGGGCCTGCTGAGTGCCCCGCATCTCCAGGCTCTCTATGTTGCGCAGCCCGCCGGAGCTCTCGACCGTTGGTTCATCGTCGAGCCGGAGGGTGAGGAACTCATGGCAGGCCGGCTCGGCGGCCACGCCTGCCCGCAGCAGCGCTGGGTACTGGGAGCACAGCTTGAACAGCATCTCCCCCGCGTGGCTGACGCCTAGGTGGAACAGGTGCTCGGCGCTGATCGAGGAGTGCTTGGCCACGTGGCGCAGCACGGCGACCTCATCCTCGTACTCCAGTGGAGCCCGGTTCAGCAGGCCCATCCCCTGCCGCACGTCCGTGCGCAGCGGCCCACCCGTCTGGTAGCCCAGCTCCACCTCGGTGCGGTAACGGCTCCATGCGCAGGCATAGCCGGCGTCCAGCAGCACGTCGGTGACATGCCTGAAGCGATGGACACGGTCGCGCAGCCATTCCATCCCGCCGCCGCCATTGCCGTAGGCGACGTAGACGAACGGGTGCGGACCGGCACCGTCGGGCAGTCGCAACGCGTACGGCACGTACAGACCGTCCAGGGTCTCGGCCAGGTAGTACTGCGCGCGCCGGCCGGAGCCGGGCAGGTCCTCGACCAGGACGGCGTCTCCCGTCCCCGTCCACCCGGACGACGGTTCGCTCATCCATCCGGCCTGACTCATCACCTCGCCCAGTAGCCCTCGCGGCTCTTCGACTCCGCGAGCTCCTCGGCGGTGCGGAATCCCGGCGCCATCGAGGCGTCGGTGCCCGCCATGTACTGGTGGTGGTCGATGCCCAGCAGCCGGATCCAGCTCTGCTGACCGAAGGTGAGCGCGATGCAGTTGCCCAGCTCGACCAGCTCCGGCTCCGAGAAGTGGGCGCGCAGCCGCTCCCAGAGGCCGTCCAGATCCTGCTCCCCCCAGGCGATCGCCTGTGCGTAGGCAAGGGCGGCTTTCTGGCGCTCGTCGTAACGGTCGGAGGTCTCGAAGTTGAGCAGCTCGTCGTACTGTGCCTCCTGAAGACCGGCCGTGGTGGCCTTGATCGAGCGCTGGTTCCCGCAGAACTCGCACTTCACGGTGCGCGAGATGTAGACGCGGCACAGCTCTTTGATGGAGTGGTCGCACACACCGCTGTGGAACAGCGCCTTCCAGGAGTCGGCGAACGCCCAGAAGGCAGAGGGGACGTGCGCGCGCACCGCGGAGCTCTCCGGGCGCGGAGTTCCCTCCCGGGCGCACCGGTGCATCTCCTCCTGCATCCGCTCGTCCATGTCCTCCAGGGGCACGTAGCTGATGGCTTGCTTGGGCATGGTCACTCCTCGTTCTCGATCGCGCTGATGATGGACTCCGAGGTCAGGGGCAGGTCGCGGACCCGGACGCCGAGGGCGGCATGGACCGCGTTGGCGATGGCTGCGGCGGTGGGGCCCTGGGCGGCCTCTCCGGCGCCGACCGGCGGCTGGTTGCTGTCGACGAGATGGACGGCTGCCTGCGGGGCGTTCGGGAATCGAAGGATCGGATAGGTCTCCCAGTCCGTGCTCGTCACCCGGCGGCGATCGAAGCGGACCCGCTCCAGGGTGGTCCAGCTCGTCGACTGGACGGCGCCGCCGGAGAGCTGGTTGCGTGCGCCATCGGGGTTCACGACCCGCCCGAGGTCGGCGGCCACCGTGAGGCGGCGCACTCGTACCCCGGTCTCGACCTCCACTTCGGCGACGACAGCGCAGAAGGCTCCCTTGTCCTTGTAGCGCGCGAAGCCGATGCCGCGTCCGGTCGACTCGGGCAACGGGTCCCTCCACCCGGACTCGCGTGCGGCCAGCTGGACGACGGCGCGGGCACGTGCATCCGAGAGGTGGGCGAGTCGCAGATCGACCGGGTCGACCCCGGCGTCGTCGGCCAGCTCGTCCAGGAACGACTCGATCGCGAACACGTTGAAGTAGGCGCCCAGCGATCGCATGGCAGAGGTGCGCAGCGGCGCATCGGTCACCCGGTGGCCCACCACCCGCCGTGGGCCGACGTCGTAGATCGGCGTCGCGTTGCGCAAGGTGCCGTGTCCGGTCGCCGCAGGCGGGTCTCCGGCAGGCGGAAGAGGTCTTCCCCCGGTGACGTGGGCGGTGGCGAGCAGTCCGGGGTGGCCGACGTAACCCGGCCGCGATGAGTGGCCCTGGCTCCACACGTCGTAAGACCAGCCCTCGATGCGGCCGCCGACCAGGCGAGCGGAGACGGTGGCGGTCATCGCCGGAGAGAGCGGTCCCCAGGCCAGCTCATCGGGACGGGTCCAGCGCAGCAGCACCGGGCGGCCGGGGACCGAACGGGCCAGCAGCACTGCGTCGAACGCTGCGTCGTCGGCGGCATTGTGGCCGTAGCAGCCGGCGTTCTCCACGTGCTCGACGCTCACCGACCCGGGGAGCAACCCGACGGCGGCCGCGACCGCGTCGCGCAGGCGGTGGATTCCCTGGCTGTGGCTCCACACCTGCACCCTCGAGGATTCGGCCGACCAGTGCGCCATCGCACAGCTGGGCGCGATGGAGGCGTGGGCCTGGTAGGGCTTGGAGTACGACCCCGTGCGGGTCGGCGCCGCCGGCCCCTCGTCGAGGACGGTGCTCGGCTCACTGGGTGCCGAACGCAGGTAGGCCGAGAGGCTGTCCTCATCGGGCAGCGTGTCGCGCTCGCGCCAGCTCACCGCCCGGGCCAGCGAAGCCAGTGCCCGGTCGACATCATCCTCACGCTCACCCACGACACCCAGGAACGAGGCGTCGTGGACCAGCCGGGCGCCGGCCGCGGACCAGTCCTCTCGCATGGACAGGAAGGTCGCCGCCGGTGCGGGGGGACGAAGCACGCGCCCGTGCAGCATCCCGGCCGGGCGCAGGTCGGTCAGGAACCGTGGGCGGCCCATGACCTTGTCGGGGATGTCGACGCGGGGGGCGTCGGTCCCGACCGCTACCGGATCTCCCGCGGCCACGTCGACCTCGACGGTGGTGAGGTCGGTGGCGGGATCGAGCGTCGCGACACGCTCCACGTACGACGTGAGGTCGTCAGCCGGACCGGCGAGCGACTGCACCGCGGCGCCGATGTGCGCCAAGGCTGGGGCCGACTGGGAGACTGACAGGCTGCCAGCGGTGACACCCTGGTCAGGACCGTCCGTCCGGGCCGTCCGGATCCGCACGAGCGACATCGGCAGGCCGAGCGCGTCCGCCGCGATCTGATGCAGCGCGGTGAGAATGCCCTGGCCCAACTCGACCTTGCCGACGTGCACCTCCACGACGCCGTCGGCGACCGTCACCCAGGTACCGAGACGCGGGTTCGTCTCGACGTGCGGCGGTAGGACGCGGATGCCGGTCTCGGTCACGGCACCGACTCCCGCGCGGCCAGCACCGCTTCGACGATCCGCTGCTGGGTGCCGCAGCGACACAGGTTCCGCTCCAGCGCCTGCGCCACCTGTTCGGCCGACAGGTCCGCCTGCTCCTCGAGCAGCGCGGTGGCACGGACAACGATCCCCGAGATGCAGAAGCCGCACTGAACGGCCTGGTGGTCGACCAGCGCCCGCTGGACCGGGTTGGGGCCGTTGGCAGACAGGCCCTCGACGGTGACCACGGCGGAGTCGGCCGCCTGCCACAGCGGGGTGTCGCACGACGGCACCGGTGTGCCGTCGAGCAGCACCGTGCAGGCGCCGCACAGGCCCTGCCCGCAGCCGAACCTGGATCCGACCAGGCCGAGCGCGTCGCGCAGCACGGTCAACAGGGCCGTGTCGGCCGGACGGTCGACATCGACCCGGTGGCCGTTCACGGTCAGAGACGTCACCGAACTGTTCATCGGGCTATTCATGGGCCGCACCGAAGACCGATGGATGGTGGCCGAGCTCGATCCGGGTTCGCCGGATGTGACCCTCGAGGAACCGCTCGGCGTCGACAGAGTCACGGCGTACGACGGCGTCGAGGATAAGACGGTGCTCGGAGTTCACGACCCACATCCGGTCCGGTCCGCCCAGTGCGACGTACGCGCGCCGGTAGTGCTGGGTGGAGTTCCACAGCCGCGTGACCATCGTGTTGAGCGGATCGATCTGGCAGCCGGAGTAGGTGCCGAGGTGGAACTCGCGGTCGAGGTCGAGAAAACGGTCGAGGTCGGTGCTCTGCTCGATCTGCCTCAGCACTTGCTGCAGGTGCGCGTGATCGTCGTCGGTCAGCTGAGGCAGGCTCTCAGCGATCGCAAGCGGCTCCAGCCGCTCGCGCATGCGGTAGATGACGTCGACCTCGTGCATCGACAGCCGTGGCACCCGGGCGCCCTTGTTCGGCTCGTGCTCGGTGAGCCCCTCGGCCTCGAGCATGCGCAGCGCTTCGCGTACGGGTAATCGGCTGGCGCCGAGCCGGTCGGCGATCTCCTCCTGTCGGATGCGATCTCCCGGCCCGAGCTCGTCGTGCAGGATCAGGTCGCGCAGGTACGCCGCGACGCGAGCCGAGGTAGCGCCCCCGGTCTCGGCGTAGGACGCGAGGGCCAGCGCTGTGTCGTCGAGGCTCACGTGCTCACCTTGTCTCGCGGGTGGTGTCGATCCCATGCCTTGCCGTTCGGATAGGACACCAGCTCGAACTGCAGGCCCCAGGGCGCCAGGAAGTAGATCCAGCGATTGCCCTCGGCCGGTCCCTTGCTTGCCGTCGGGCCGTCGAACAGCTGCACTCCAGAGCCACGCAGGTGCTCGACCGCGGCGTCGAGGTCGTCCACGTACAGCGCCACGTGGTGGCCGCCGATGTCGCTGTTGCGCGGGATCGCTTCTCGCTGGTCCGGCGACTCGTAGTGGAACACCTCGAACACGGCTTGCTCGCCGCAACGGAACCAGCGGTTCTCGACCATGACCGCGCGTGGGTGGACGTTGAGGTGCGCCTCCATCCAGTCGCCGTCGTCGTCGCGGAAGGGGCCGAGCGAGTACAGGTACTCGCAACCGAGCACGTCCACGAGGAAACGGTGAGCCTGATCGAGGTCGGGCACGGTGAAGCCGACGTGGTCCAGCCGCCGCAGCCCCGGCAGACCCATTCGCCGTACCTCCTGATCGGATCCGAAAACCAGCCAATCACGCGGTGATGTCGGTGTCCAGCGTGCGACCACTGGATTTTGGATCCAATCCTGTGTCATCGTCGTACTACTGAAGGAGGCCGTCATGCCCGACCATCGCCCGCTGCAGCCCGCGTCGCCGTGGCTGGAGGTTGTCGTGACCGACGACGACTGGGAAGCCGCCGATCCCGACCTCCTGCGCACGATCTACGCCCAGTTGGTGTGGATCCGCGCCTTCGAGGAGTTCGTGTTGAGCCTGGCCGGCGCGGGGCTCATCCACGGCCCAGCGCATTCCAGCATCGGCCAGGAGGGCGGAGCCGTCGGCTCCGTACTCGCGCTGACCTCTGGTGACTCGGTCAACGGCTCACACCGCGGTCATCACCAGTTCCTGGCGAAGGCGCTGCACCATGTCGAGCCGAAGGGCCTCGATCCGCTCGCCGCGCCGAGCAACGACATGCGTGAGGTCCTACTCCGCACGCTCGCCGAGATCTGCGGCCTCGACCGCGGCTGGTCGCACGGCCGGGGCGGATCGATGCACCTGCAGTGGAAGGAGGCGGGCGCGATGGGAACCAATGCCATCGTCGGCGGGGGCGTTCCGCAGGCCGCCGGTTTCGCCTGGTCGCACCGCCACGCCGGCACCGACGCCGTGGCGGTCACCTACTTCGGCGACGGCGCGACGAACATAGGCTCCACGTTGGAGTCGATGAACCTCGCCGCCGCGTGGTCGCTGCCGGTCTGCTTCTTCATCGAGAACAACCGGTACGCCGTCTCGACCAGCGTCGAGGAGGCGACCGGCGAGCCGCGACTGTCTGCGCGTGGACCCGGCTTCGGCATCGCTTCCTGGAAGGTCGACGGCATGGACCCGCTGGCGGTCCATCTGACGATGACCGAGGCGGTCGAGCACATGCGCCACGGCCACGGCCCCACCGTAGTCGAGGCCGACACCTACCGGTTCTTCCACCAGAACGGCGGCTTCGCGGGGAGCGCCTTCGGCTACCGCACCAAGGAGGAGGAGCAGGAGTGGCGCGCGCGCGACCCGCTGACGCAGACGGCCGCCCAGCTTGTGCGGCTCGACCTGCTCACCGACGAGGAGACGCGGCAGGCGGTAGCGCAGGCAAAGGCGGTGATGGAGGACATCGGCTCGGTGCTCCTCGAGCCCGATCCCGACGGCAAGCCGGGTCAGTCCCGGATCAAACCGGCCGAGTGGCCAGACCCTTCCTGGGTCGACTTCGGCGTGCGTGGCGATCTCACCGAGCTGGACGATGCCCCCGTGGTGGGCGCTGGCGCGACCGGTTCCGCCGTGGCCGTGCACGAGATGAAGTTCATCGACGCGGTTGCCACAGTGATGGACCGGCGGATGGAGACCGATAGCTCCGTGGTGCTCATGGGTGAAGACATCCACCGGCTGAACGGGGGCACCAACGGCGCCACCCGCGGCCTCGCAGCGAAGTATCCCGACCGCGTGCTGGGCACCCCGATCAGCGAGAACGCCTTCACCGGCCTGGCCGGCGGTATCGCGATCGACGGCCGTCACGTCCCGGTCGTGGAGTTCATGTACGCCGACTTCATGTGGGTCGCCGCGGATCAGCTGTTCAACCAGATCGGCAAGGCACGTCACATGTACGGCGGGGTCAACGGCGTCCCGCTGGTGCTCCGGAGCAAGATCGCGATGGGCACCGGCTACGGCTCCCAGCACTCGATGGACCCGGCGGGCGTCTTCGCCACGGCTGCCGGCTGGCGGATCGTCGCGCCGAGCACGCCGTACGACTACGTGGGCCTGATGAACACCGCCCTGCGCTGTCAGGACCCGGTCGTCGTGCTCGAGCACGTCGACCTGTACACGTCCTCCGGCCCGGGACCGGGCGACGACTGGGACTTCTGCCTGCCGGTCGGCAAGGCAGCGGTCCGGCGCGAGGGCTCGGACCTGACGGTGCTCAGCTACCTCGTGATGACGCCCTACGTGCTTGATGCGGTGGAGGGTCACGAGGTCGACGCCGAGGTGATCGACCTACGTTGGCTTGACCGGGCCAGCATCGACTGGGACACCATCGAGTCCAGCCTCACCAAGACCAACCAGATCCTGATCGCCGAGCAGGGTGCGCTGGGCACGTCGTACGGCGGGTGGCTCGCCGACGAGATCCACCGGCGCTTCTTCGACCTCCTCGATGCACCGGTACGCAGAGTGACCGGCGGCGTCGCGTCCCCGAGCATCAGCAAGGTCTTGGAGCGGGCTGCTATCGCCCAGACGTCCGAGGTCGTGGCCGCGCTCGACGAGATCGCGAAGTACTGACATGGCCCGCCTGTTGCGAATGCCCGGTGTCGCCGCCAACGCGACCGAAGCGGTCCTCGCCGAGTGGCTCGTGGAGGAGTCCGGCGACTTCGCCGCCAGCGACGCCATCGCCACCGTCGAGACTGAGAAGGCGATGGTCGACGTGGAGGCTGAGCAGGCAGGTCGAGTCCTGAAGACCCTCGTCCCCGCCGGAGCTCAGGTCGAGGTCGGCGACCCGATCGCGATCCTCGGCGACCCGGGTGAGCAGGTGCGCGATCTGGCTGCTCTGCTTGCGTCTGTCGGCGTCACCGAGGCCACCTCCGTGAAGGTGCCGGAACGCCGGGACATCCCGGCTGACCCCGGCTCCGCCGCTCCCCTCGTGCCCGAGCCGGAGACGGCAGATCTCGGTCACCGAGCGGACGCTCCCGATGGAGAACAGTCGGGACGACGCACCAAGGACCGCATCTTCAGCAGCCCCCTCGCCCGCAAGCTCGCCACAGACGCCGGGCTGAGACTCGAGGAGATCACCGGCTCCGGGCCCCGCGGCCGGATCCTCCGGCGCGACGTCGATCGGGCCGTCGCCGAGCAGGCGAAGGTAGAGGCGGCAGGTGCTCCGGCTTCGGTCCCGACACCCGTGGCCGAATACGAGGACATCCCGCACTCCGTGATCCGGCGCGCCACCGCGACGCGGCTCGTGGACAGCACACAGACCGCGCCCCACTACTACGTCCGGGGCACTGCCCGTGCGGAACGGCTCATCACCCTGCGCGCCGAGCTGAACGACGGCGGTGCGGCAAAGACGTCGCTCAACGACCTGGTCATCAAGGCCGTCGCGGCGGCGCATCAACGAGTCCCCGAGATGAACGCCATCTGGACCCCCGACGCCGTACGCCGCTTCTCCCGGGTCGACATCGCAGTCGCCGTCGCGACCGACCGCGGGCTGCTGACCCCGGTCGTGCGCGACGTCACCTCGCTGACCGTGACCGCGCTGGCCGCCCAGGTCCGCGACCTGAGCGGACGCGCGCGCGACGGCAAGCTCAAGCAGCACGAGCTGGAGGGCGGCAGCATCTCGGTGACCAACCTCGGGATGTACGGCGTGGAGGAGTTCGCGGCGATCATCAACCCGCCGCAGGCCGCGATTCTGGCCGTCGGCGCCGTCCGCGACCAGCCTGTCGTGGACAACGGCGCTGTCGTGCCCGGCAAAGTCATGACCGTGACCTTGTCGGTCGACCACCGGCCGGTCGACGGTGTCACCGCCGCGCAGTGGATGGCGGCATTCGTCGAGCTCATCGAGCATCCGGTCCGGCTGCTCGCCTGAGGACGTCGTCCAGACCGTGCCGGCGATGCCTCGAGGTGACAGTCGAGCCACCATCCTCGACGGCGGCGGCCTCAGCTCGAGCTCATGACTGATGTCGGGTCTCGTCCGAGGGAGCGAAGCACCGCACGGGCGGCGTTGCGGCCGGGGCGCCCGGAGACTGAGCCGCCGGGGTGGGTGGTGGCGCCGGTGACGAAGAGGCGCGGGACGTCGGTGTCGTAGCGCATCCAGCCCGGGACCACCCGGCCGTTGATCAGGAACTCCCCGCCGTGACAGGAGCCGCCGACGTTGTGCGGGTTGTGGCCGGCCACGTCGACCGGAGACTCGGTGCGCATCATCAGAATGTCGTCCGCGCCCAGACCGCAGGCGCGGGAGGCGACGAGGGAGACCAGCTGGTGCCCGTACGCGTCCTTGACGTCGGCCCAGTCTCGTCCGTCGGCCAGCTCGTACGGCGCGATGGTGAGGATCTTGAAAGTCGCGGCGTCGGGTGCGCGGTCGGGGTCGACCACGGTCTGGTTCACCACCAGCAGCCACGGGTCCTCTGTCTCGAGCTCGCCGCGGTTGTGCCTCTCCAGGTGGCGGATCATGCCTTGGGTGGTGCCGTAGCCGGCGGCGGCCGATGCTATCCCCGCGTCGCCGAAGGCGAGGTCGTGCCGCAGTGCGGCGTGCACGGCCAGCACGGACAGCCCGGGACGCCACGCATCACGGGCAGCGACGAGGTCCGTGGTGGGCTCCGACCCGGACACCGAGTCCGCGAGCTGCGTGAGGTGACCGCCGGCGACCAGCGCCCGCCCGACGTCGACCGAGCGTCCGTCGGCAAGGACGACCCGGCGGACGCCGGAGGGGTCGGTCCCGATGCCCGCGACCGCCGCCGAGCAGACAACCCGGCCACCGTGGTCGGCCAGCAGCCGTCCCAGTGCGTCGGGCAACGCCTGGCTGCCACCGACCGGCGTCGTCCAGCCGAAATCGAGCCTGCCGGCTGTCAGGGACGCGGGCAGGAAGCCGGTCCCGGGACGACGCGGGTCCTGGATCGTGGCCATCGCCATCCAGAG
>JBKPNJ010000119.1:0-5411 GCA_046732575.1 Actinomycetota bacterium | reverse complement strand
CCGGGAAGCCAGCCTCACCGCGCGTCGCCGTCACGCAGACCACCCGGTTGCCCGCCTCGACTGCGCGCATCATCAACCCCGCGCACAGCCAGGCCTCGTCATCGGGGTGCGCCCAGACCCCGAGGATGCTGCCGAGATCGCCGGTCCGGTCCACGCTCACCGAGTGGCTCCCATGCCGATGAGCATCCCAGAACGGGCTGGACCGCTGTCGGCACCGGGACGGCGCCGGTTCATGCGGGAAGCCAGCCGACGCGCTCCGCGTCAACACCTCGGGCGGCCGGCGTGTGCGCAAGCATGAAGAATGTCGGCTCACAGCCGGGCGCGGAATCGCCTGCCCCGCAAAGCCTCCTCCACCAGATCAACCCCGCGGTGCACGGCACTCAGCCGGGCCAGCTCTCGTTCCCAGGTGGCGATCGCCCCCTCGATCGCCTCGGGCTCGAGGTAGTCGCGCAGGCTCGTGCGCAGCTCACCGAGTCCGCGTTGCGCCGCTGCCTGGCAGGCCTCGATGTGGATCGCCGCGAAGCGGGCGAGCACGACGACATGTCGCCGGAGCGTCGGGTAGCCACGGAACTCCGGCGGGCACAGGTCGAGCAACCATGCGGTGGCGGTCCGCTCCCAGGCCGGAGCGTCCGGCGGGCGCACCTGAACCGGCCATCCGGGCGGCGTGACGAGGCGATCCATGTCAGCAGAGTATCGAACACATGTTCGAGAGGGCAACCGGTGATGAGACCGAGCACGTCCAGCGGTATCTGCCCGGTGATGTCCGCGGTAGCGCAGCTGTCAGCCGAGACGACGCAGACTCCTTGGGATGGCCCTCCAAGTCCGGATCATGGAGCATCAGGCGCATGCCCCGGATAGACACGAGACGACGCTGTCGATTTCCGACTGTGGACAAAATGACGCATCGCCGGTCCAGTGGCGATCAGGGCGTACCCCCCGCGAGCGTCGTCACCAGTGCCAGCGCCTCGTCGGCCGCCCGGTCGGGAGGGAACACGGGATAGAGGACACCGTCGACCCGGCCGTTGGAGATGACCATCGTCAGTCGCCGCAACAGTGTCATCCCCTCGACGCGCAACGTGGGCAGCTCCAGCGCCGCGGCGAGCTCAAGAGCCGCGTCGCTCAGCAACGGGTAGGGCAGGTTGAGTCGTCTTGCGGCCTCGTCCTGGTAGTCGGTGTCCTGAGTCGAGAGCCCATATATCTCGACCCCCAGATCTTTGAACTGCTGCGCAAGATCCCTGAAGCCGCATGCCTCGGGGGTGCAGCCGCGCGCACCGGGTATGTCGTCCCAGCCGACGGGCGACTCGACGTCCGGGAGTCCGGTGCGGGGATAGGCGAAGACGACAAGCGTCCGGGCGCGACTGCGCTGACTGAGGTCGACGACACCACCTGCGGTGGAAGGCAGTGCCAGGGCCGGCACCGCGAGCCCGCGAAGGTGGTCCGCGCCACCGTCGTCGGTCGGCCGTGGCAGGTTCTCGGGCAGCGTTCCCGGGTCATAGGGCATGACGGAAACGGTACGACGAGCGGTGCTCTGTGCGCCCACCCGGCGCCGACGGCTCTTCGGTCCTAGGGTCGGCCGGATGGGATGCCTCTTCTGCAGCATCATCACCGGCGATGCTCCGGCCCACATCGTGCTCGGCGAACCTGAGGTCGTGGCGTTCCTCGATATCCGCCCGGTCTTCAAGGGGCACGTCCTACTGGCGACGCGCGGCCACGTGGAGACTCTCACCGATCTACCCGCGGAGCTCTTCGGACCGGTGCTCACGGCCACTCAACGCCTGGCCGGGGCGGTCAAGACCGCGCTCGGCGCCCAAGGCTCGTTCGTCGCGGTGAACAACACAGTCAGCCAGTCGGTACCGCATCTTCACGTGCATGTCGTGCCGCGGACCAAGGGCGACGGACTCCGTGGATTCTTCTGGCCGCGAACCACGTACGCCGACGAGGAGGAGGCAGCACTGTTCGCCACTCGGCTCCGCTCCGCACTCGACTGACCGGCGCGCGCATCGTCACCAGTGCCAGGACCTGGCCGAGAGCTCCATCTCCACCCGGAGCCGCTGGCGAGCGCGTCCCTCCTCGCTGACATCCTGGGCGGCGGCGGCCGGCTCCTGGGGCACGCCGGCGACGCGGCACGCCTCGGCGAGCAGATCGTCGTAGGCGGCCAGCGCAGCCCGCAGACGGTGCGCCCGGGCGTAGGCGCCGCTGTCGGCGGTGAGCAGGCGCACCTCCTGCGCGACGGCAGCCAGCCGCGTCTGCAGGTGCAGCACCTCGAACGGGTCACATGCGGCGTCCCCGCGTAACCGCCGCGTGGTCCGGTCCCGCCAGCCCCGGAGAGCCACCCGCCAGCGAGGGGTCGGCCCGACGCCGGGCAGCGCCACCGCGAGCAGCCCGAACGCGGCCGACGGGAGCAGGAACAGCAAGAACCAGTGCATGCCGGATCCCTTGGCCCCTTGGTCCACACGTTGCCGCCAGCCTAGATCAGCGAGTTCGGCGGACAAAGGTGGAGCCGGGGCGGAGAATCGTCACATGGCGTTCCGGACCATCCAGCACCTTGCCACCAACTGGCTGCTGTTCTTCCTGTTCTGGCTGGCGACCTTCGTCGCGTTCGCGGCAACCGGCGGTCTGGGAATGCCCGAGCTGGTCCTCATGCTGGCGGTGCTCTTCGCCGGGTTCCTCGTCGTCAGCCGACTCACGTTGCGCCACGCCAAGGCGTCTCTGACGCGCTGAGGCCGCTCACGCCCGACGAGGCAGCTCGACGTATCGTCCACGCCGGTACACCATGGGTGCGCCGATGTCCTCGGTTGTCTCGACCCTTTCCACCGCCAGCTCGACGAGCATTCCCCAGCCGAGGGCGCGCGGCTCGGGCCCGGTCATCCGGCAGCCTGCCCAGGCGTCCGTGTCGGCGAGCACCGGCCCCCAGTCGGTCTCCCGCCACTCCCCCAGCCGGTAGGCGCCGCCGGGCGCGGGTGCGACGCCGGCGAAGGCATCTGCAAGGGCGGTGTGCCGCCAGCCCAACAGCGAGACGGCGGCGACACGCGAGACCAGCAGCGCGGCGTAGAGATCGGCGTCGGGATCGACGAGCGCGACCAGATGACCGGGCTCCCCGTCGGCCACCAGAACCGAGGAGACGGTGAGCCCGGCGGCACCGCCGGACTCCGTCCTTGCCATCCACAGCGTCACCGGCGCGGCGACCCGCCCTCGCAGCCGACGCACGCCGCTTCGCTCATCTTCCGGTGGCAGGAACGGGTGCTGTGAGTGGATCGTCACCGCGCCATTCTGCCCGGTCAACCGACCAGGCTGCGGACGAGCAGAGCGATCGCCGACGCGGCGCATACGAACAGCACGGCGTTCCGGGTCCTGCCGGCGTCGACATGGCGTCGCAACGGTCCGGAGATCGCAAACCCGGCCACCAGGCAGGGGAGCAGAACCAGGGCGACGACCGCGTCCTCACCGTCGGCCTCCCCCGCCAGGGCCAGCCCGGCAAGGCTCAGCAGGGCCCCCACCAGGAAGTACGCCGCCATCGTGGACCGCACCTGCGCGCCTGCCCGGCGCTGGTACAGGAGCGCGAACGGCGGGCCGCCGATCGACGTCGCGGTGCCACTCACGCCCGAGATCAGCCCCGCGCCGATGAGGGAGCCCGGAGTAACCGGCACCCTGACGGCTCGTACCGTCAGCGCCACGCCGAGCAGCACCATCAGGCTGATGCCGGTCCCCAGCGCCTGTGGCGATGCCACCGCGACGACATAGACCCCGCCTCCGGTCCCGACCATCCGGGCCGGCAGCGCCCAGGCGAGCCCCGGCCAGTCCACGTCGCGCCACTCACGCATCAGCGTCAGCACGGGATACGCCGCGGCCAGCCAGAGCAGCACCCCTGGCACCAGGGACGGAGCGATCAGGCTCGTCACAGGCGCCGCAACCAGGCCGAGGCCGAGGCCGACCGTGCCCTGCACCGTGGCCCCGATCACGACCGCGAACGCCAGTACGGCGAGAATCCACAGGCCCGGCACCCGTGCTCAGCCGGCCAGCAGGTCCCGCAGCACGTAAGGCATGATGCCACCGTTGCGGTAGTAGTTGGCCTCGCTCGGTGTGTCGATGCGGACCAGCGCGTCGAACTCGACGGTCCTGTCGTCGGAGGCTGCTCTCACCTTCACCGTCCTGGGCGTGCGTCCCTCGTTCAGCTCGGTGACACCTACGATGTCGAACGTCTCCTGACCGCCCAGACCGAGTGCCTCGGCGCTCTCACCGTCGGAGTACTGCAACGGCAGCACCCCCATCCCGATGAGGTTCGACCGGTGGATCCGTTCGTACGACTCGGCCAGCACGGCCCGGACCCCCAGCAGGGAAGTGCCCTTTGCCGCCCAGTCGCGCGAGGACCCGGAGCCGTACTCCTTCCCGGCCAGGATCACCAGCGGAGTCCCCGTCTCGGCGTACGCCTGCGCCGCGTCGAAGATGGTCGTGACCTGATCATCCGCTGCCGCGTCTCCGGCATCACCCTTGCCGTTGCCGTCGCGGAACAGCGTCGTGTAGCCGCCCTCGGTGCCCGGCGCCAGCTGGTTGCGCAGCCGGATGTTGGCGAACGTCCCACGGATCATCACCTCGTGGTTGCCGCGGCGCGAGCCGTAGGAGTTGAAGTCGCGCTGGTCGACGCCGTGCTCGGCGAGGTAGCGGCCGGCGGGTGAGTCCTTCTTGATCGCCCCCGCCGGTGAGATGTGGTCCGTCGTCACCGAGTCGCCGAGCTTGGCCAGGACGCGTGCGCCGGTGATGTCCTCGACGGGAGAGGGCTCGCGCTCCATGCCGTCGAAGTACGGAGGCTTGCGGACGTAGGTGGATTCGGGGTCCCAGTCGAAGACGTCCCCCTCCGGCGTGGACAGCGACCGCCAGCGTTCGTCGCCGGCGAACACGTCGGCGTAGTCCTTGGTGAACATCTCCGACGCGATCGCGGAGATCACGACGTCCTCGATCTCCTTGGTGGTCGGCCAGATGTCCTTGAGGTAGACGTCCGCCCCGGAGCTGTCCACCCCGAGCGGGTCGTTGAGCAGGTCGACGTCCATGGAACCCGCCAACGCATACGCCACCACCAGCGGAGGCGAGGCCAGGTAGTTCATCTTGACCTCGGCGTTGATCCGGCCCTCGAAGTTGCGGTTGCCCGAGAGCACCGACACCACCGCCAGGTCGGCGTCGACGACGGCCTTGCTCACCTCGGGGATCAGCGGCCCGGAGTTGCCGATGCAGGTCGTGCACCCATAGCCGACCAGGTTGAAGCCCAGCTTCTCAAGGTACGGCGTCAGCCCCGCCCGCTCGTAGTAGTCCATGACCACCTTGGATCCCGGTGCGAGCGTGGTCTTCACCCACGGCTTGCGCGTCAAGCCCTTCTCCACGGCCTTCTTCGCCAGCAGTGCGGCCCCCAGCATCACCGA
>JBKPNJ010000118.1:0-15887 GCA_046732575.1 Actinomycetota bacterium | reverse complement strand
GGGGTCGGCGACGCTGGCTACCGGGACGATGGTGAGGCCGAGCAAGGCCGCAATGCACAGGGTGAGTGCAGCGCGGACTGGTCGGCGCATCCGGCCGTTCGACACGAGCGGTCGGTCTCCCTCTTCTTGACGCCTACCGGGTGAGCTGACGGATTCGGACGAGAGGACGCCCTACGGCGTGCGATGCACGCCGATTCACCCCACATGCGTGGTTCCCCGGCTCTGACGCGAACCGGCAAGGTCCGCCCCAGATTAAGCGTGGGGCCCGTGTCGACCCTTCTGGTCGACAATCGCGGACCCCGTGGCCCTCGACCCTAGCAGCCGGACCGGATGCAGCAAGAGTTCGAGCCGGGGCGGACGTGGAGAACCGCCGCCCGACACGACTGTGGATGATCGCGCCGGTGGTCAGGCCATGGCGATGTCGGGTCCGTCGACTGCCGACACCATCCGCAACGGCGGGACGAGCCCACCGGCGGCCAGCACATCGAGCGCCCGTCGCTCCTCTGCGTCGACCTCGACCCCCTGCGGCGGGCCACCCAGCAGGAACGTCACGACGCAGTCGCCACAGGCGAGGCCCCGCACGGCGCAGGAGTCGCAGTCGATGTGGATGCCGGCATCTCGTGCGCCGACGTCAGGGGTTGAGTCCTGGTCGCCTGCGCCAGCCGCATCCCGGGAGGAGTCGTGGTCGCTGGTCATCGAAGCCTCCGGGGACCGGTGTGTGCTCGGGACGTGCCGCTGTGGCTCATTGTCGAAACGCTAGACGCCGCCACCGACAACGGCCGAGCCGACAGTGCTAGGTGCGGGCGAGGACCCGTACCAGGCTCAGGGAGTCCACCGAGCGAGCGCCGGACCGGGTCACGGCCTCGGCGACCTCCCGGTCACTGGACGCGACGACCACCGGCCGTCCCGGGGGCTCCGCGGCCACCAGGCTTCGGATGACGTCATCGGCGATGACACCCGGAGGGCTGAACCTCACCCGGACGCCCCGCGGGCCGCTGACCGGAGGCGGGTTGGGGAGGTCGGCGCCGTCGAACACCACAGTGACCTCCGCGCCGCTGCGTGCCGCGATCGAGCCGAGTCCCTGCAGCAGACGCGACCGCTGCGACTCCAGCGGAGCCGTCGGCCACGCGGTCTTGGTCACGTTGTAGCCGTCGACCACCAGGTGCACCCGAGGGATCGCGAGCAGCTCGTCGAGCATCCCGGGATCGTCGGTGTGCTGGGGCCGCCCGCCGTGCGGGGCTCCGGCCGGCGGCGGGACAACAGCGTCGACGGTATCGGCCGGAGAGCCATCGACGGTGGGCAGCGCAAGCTCCCGGCGCAGACCCGCGGCGGCATCGAGCACGGTGTCCAGCAGCAGCCGAGTGCGCATCGTGCCGACGTCGCGGCCGTCCCGCAGCGAGCGCCGAGCGGCCGCGGTCTCAGCTTCGAGCTCCGCGATCCGTGCGCGCATCCTTCGCGACTCTGACTCCGCTCTGTTCGAGGCGGTCTCGGCCCGGGCGGTGTCCTGCTCACTGCGCTCGACCGCCCGAGCGGCTCGCTCCTCGGCGGCCCTGACCCGGGAGCGGAGGTCGGCGATCCGGCGGCGCAGCTCGGAGTTCTCGGCCTTGAGAGCGGCGATCTGGTCGCGGTAGCGGTCGCGCGCCCGGCGCGCCTCGGTCCGGGCGGCAGCCAGCTGGGTGTGCAGCCGGTCCAGCGTCTGCCGAACGCCGGCCTCGCTCGACGCGAGCTGGTCCGCGCGCGCCTGTCCGGACCCGGCCTGGACCAGCGCCGCCCAACCCTCTGGTCTCAGCAGGTAGGCGACGGCCGCCAGCTCCAGCGGGTCGGCGGCCGGAGGAACCGTGCCGTCGTCCAGGGCCCGCGCGACCTCGGGCAGGCCGACGCGAACCTGGGTGGCGATCCGGTCCCTGAACTGCGGGTCGGCCTCGAGCGCGCTGGCGATCTGGGTGGCGGCCAGCCTGGCCCGCCGGGTGGGCGTGAATGACGCGGCGCGGCGCAGCGACGGCGGCAGGTGCTCAGGCGCCAGTCGGCTCAGCGCGTCAGCCGTCAACGACACGACCCGCGACCGGACCGGCTCGGGCAGCGGAGGATGGGCTTCGTCGTCGGCCGCCGGCGCCTGGCTCATGGCCCGCCTGACTCGGAAACGGCCCCTTCGGCGCCGGTGACTCGCCGTCCGTTGGAATGCACCGGAGCATCCGGCCGTTCGACCGTTTCCACCGCGTCGTTCCGGCCGCACCAGCGGCAGGTCACCTGCTCGACCGCCGAGGCCAGCATCTCGCGGCTCTCGATGGTGGCAAGGCCCGACAGGTCAAGGTGCCAGTACTCACGAACCCGCATCTGGTGGATCACATCGAAGCGGGTGAGGTTGCCGCAGGCACCGCAACGCCAGCGCATCGACTCGGGGGGGAGCGAATCCGCCACGCTGCTTCCTTTCACTCCGTCGAGACATCCCAGCCCTTCCAGCGTAAGCGGATGGTGACGACCCGGGCGCGTCGAGGATGGAACGTCGGTGCTCAGCCATAGCGTCGTTTCCATGACCACCGTCCACGGCTCGACCGGCGGCGCCGGACCGCGAAGCGGACGACCGTGCTGACCGGGAACACCCGGACACGCAGCGTCCAGCAGAGCTTCGACGAGCTGGGCACTCCGCTGCGCGAGGTCACATTCGTGGTCGTCGACCTCGAGACCACCGGAGGTTCGGCCGCACTGGGCTCCTCGATCACCGAGATCGGCGCGGTCAAGGTGCGCGCGGGTGAGTGCCTCGGAGAGTTCCAGACGCTTGTCAACCCACATGAGCCGATTCCCGCCTTCATCGCGGTGTTGACGGGCATCACCAACGCGATGGTGGCGACCGCGCCGGGCATCGAGACGACCCTGCCGTCGTTTCTCGAGTTCGCGCGGGGCTGCGTTCTCGTGGCCCACAACGCACCGTTCGACATCGGGTTCCTGCGCCACTTCTGCCAGCGCCTGGGACATCCTTGGCCGGCGTTCCAGGTGGTGGACACCGCGAAGGTCGCCCGCCGGGTCCTCACCCGTGACGACGCGCCCAACTGCAGGCTTTCCACTCTCGCCCGGGTCTTCCGGTCGGGTACGACGCCGAACCACCGGGCCCTGCAGGATGCGAGGGCCACCGTCGACGTGCTGCACGGGCTGATGGAGCGCCTTGGCGGCCTGGGGGTGCATACCGTCGAGGAGCTGCAGACCTACACCTCGCGCGTCACCGCCGCACAGCGCCGAAAGCGCTACCTGGCTGAGCAGCTGCCGAGCAGCCCCGGGGTCTACCTGTTCCGGGACGCCCGCGACCGGGTGCTCTACGTCGGGACGTCGAAGGATCTTCGCTCCCGGGTCCGCACCTACTTCACCGCCAGCGAGACCCGGTCACGGATGGGTGAGATGGTCGGCCTGGCCGAATCGGTCACCGGCATCACGTGCGCCACCCCGCTCGAGGCGGAGGTGCGGGAGCTGCGCCTGATCGCCGAGCACAAGCCGCGCTACAACAGACGGTCGCGGTTTCCCGAGCGAGTCTCCTGGATCAAGCTCACCAACGAACCCTGGCCGCGGCTGTCCGTCGTGCGGGCCGTGCTCGACGACGACTCGACCTATCTCGGGCCGTTCGGCTCGAGGCGGATCGCGGAGAAGGCCGTCGCCGCCTTGCACGAGACGTTCACGATCCGGCAGTGCAGTGGACGGCTCCCCCGCCAGCCGTCACGAAGCGCCTGCGTCCTCGCCGAGATGGGTCGCTGCCTGTCACCGTGCGACGGGGCCGCCGGCGTGGAGGCGTATGCCGACCAGGTGGCGCGACTGCGTTCGGCACTCGAGCACTCCCCCGCGGAGGTCACGGCGGCGATCAGGCGGAAGATGGAAGCCCTGTCCGCCGACCAGCGCTACGAGGACGCCCAGGTGCACCGGGACAGGCTGGCAGCCTTCGTTCGCTCCGCCGCGCGCACCCAACGGCTGTCGGCACTGACATCGTGCACGGAGCTCGTCGCCGCGCTCCGCACTGAGCCAGGGCGCTGGGAGGTCCACGTCGTGCGACATGGACGCCTCGCCGCGGCCGGGGTCATCCCGGCTGGGGTCGATGCCGGTGAGTGGGTCAGGCAGCTGCGTGCGTCGGCAGAGACGGTGACACCCGGTCCCGGTCCAGCCAGGGCCGCCACCGCAGAGGAGTCCGAGAAGATCCTGCGCTGGCTCGAGCGTGCGGGCGTGCGCCTCGTCCACCTCGACGGCAGCTGGACGTGTCCCGTTGACGGCGCCCAGGCCCACCTGGCCGTGCATGATGCGATCGGCGCGTCCAAAGCCTCGCTGGTCCCGTTCGACGACCGCCGCGACCTGCGCCCGATCCATCAGCCGGCGCGCTGAGCGAGTGAACTCGGCTGGGGCGGACGGCCCGCCGCCACGATGCGGCAACCCATTAGGCTCGCGGCATCCACCGAGTCGCCGTGGAGGCCACCGTGATCACCGCGATCGTGTTCATCAAGGCGGAAGTGTCCTCGATCCCGGAGGTCGCCGCGCAGATCGCTGCGATCGAGGGAGTGAGTGAGGTCTACTCGGTGACCGGAGAGATCGACCTGATCGCGCTCGTACGCGTCCGGACGCACGATGACGTCGCCGCCGTCGTACCCGATCGCCTCAACAAGGTCCCTGGAGTGCTCTCGACCGAGACCCACATCGCGTTCCGCGCGTACTCCTCTCACGACCTCGAGGCGGCGTTCGCTCTCGGAGGGTCTGAGTAGCCGGTGACCCGCGACCCGGTCCGAGCCGCGGTCGTGCGGGTCGCGCTGCTCGCCACCGTTGTCTTCGCGCTGGCCGCGGGCGGCGCATACCTGTTGCTGACGCACACCCGGGGATACTGACCAGCGAGAATACGTGCAGCTCAAACCGTCGCGGTGGCAGCGACCCAGCGCTCGAGAGCGGCCGCGGCACCGCCGGAGTCGACGGCAGCCACGGCTCGCGTCATCCCGGCGGCAATGCGCTCATCGAGCCGCCCGGGCGCATCGTCGTACGCCGCGATCGCCGCACCAGCATTCAGCACGACGGCGTCGCGGACCGGGCCTTGATCCCCCGCCAGCACCGAGCGCACCACGCCGGCGTTGCGTGCGGCGTCTCCACCGCGCAACGACTCGGCACTTGCGCGCGGCAGGCCCAGCGCCGCCGCGTCGAGTGTCTGCTCGACGACCTCACCACCGGAGACGACCCACACCCGCGACGTCGTCGTCGTCGTCAGCTCGTCGAGCCCGTCGTCGCCGCGGAACACCAGCGCGGCGACGCCACGCCTGGCCAGGACACCGGCGAGGATCGGTGCCATCCGCGGATCGGCACAGCCGACGGCCTGGGCCTGCGGACGAGCGGGGTTCGCCAGCGGACCGAGGAAGTTGAAAGTCGTGCCCACACCGAGTTCCCTGCGGGTCAGTGCCGCATGTCGCAGCGCGGGATGGAAGACAGGGGCGAAACAGAAGGTGATTCCCGCCCGCCGGCCCACCTCGGCCACCGCCTCCGGTGACAGGTCGAGCCTGATCCCAAGCTGCTCCAGGACGTCTGCTGTTCCGCACTGGGATGAGGCTGCCCGGTTTCCGTGCTTCACGACCGGGACGCCGGCGCCGGCCGCGACGATCGCCGCCATTGTCGAGATGTTGACGGTGTGAGCGCGGTCGCCGCCGGTCCCCACCACGTCGACCGTCCGACCCGGCGCCTGGAAGGTCACGGCGTGCTCGTACATGACACGGACCAGCACATCGACCTCGGCGACGGTCTCTCCCTTGCTGCGCAAGGCGACAGCGAAACCGGCGATCTGGACGGGGGACGCGTCACCCTGGAGGATCTCCCGCATCGCCCACGCTGTCTTGTCGGCGTCAAGATCCTGGCCGTCGATCAGCTGCGAGAGCACCTCGCCCCAGCTGTGGTCCGCGCACATGGTTTCCCGCTCCGAGCCGGCCGTCAGGTCACTGTGTCGCCGTGGTGGCCGCTGAGCGCATGAGCCGGACGAACACGTCCGCGAGGACGAGCGGGTCGATCGGATGCGGAACGACGGCGTCGGCGCGAGACCAGGTCGCCAGCCAGGCGTCATCCACGCGCCCGGTGAGCACCAGCAGCGGAGGGCAACGGTAGATCTCATCCTTGAGCTGGCGAGCGATGCCCATACCGCCTGCGGGAACGGCCTCCCCGTCGAGGATCGCGGCGTCGAGACCGCCGGCGTCCATCCGCTGGATCACCACCGGTTCCGTGGCACACTCGACAAACTCAAGCGGCGGAAGGTCTCTGTGCGGCCGCTTGCCGAGCCCCATCATGACCTCTGCCCGGGTATCGGCATCGTCGCTGTAGACGAGCACGGTGAGCGAGTCCTTGCGCGCGTCGTGGGTCTGGCCGGTCACGGCGCGATGCTACCCGTCGTCGGCCCGGCGGTTGGCCATCGCCTCGAGGCGGTCGAGCCGACGGTCCTCCCTTACCGCCTCCCGCTGGCTCTCCCGTACCCACTGGACGAACAGCACGCCGAACAACACCGCGCCGATGAGGTCCCCGGCCGCCCACAGGATCGAACCGGCGATCTGCTGGTCGTACAGCGGCGATGGACCCCAGTGCCGATCGAGCTCGCGGTACCAGTCGCCGCCGATCAGCTCGCGCATGGCCATCACCGTCACGCCGAGGAAGGCGTGGAAGGGCAGGGTCGCGAAGACCACCAGCACTCTCAGCATGTACGGCAGCCGTCCCGGCACTGGATCGAGTCCGACCAGGGGCCAGAAGAACAGGCAGCCGACGGTGATGAACTGCAGGTGCAGGAGGTCGTGCAAGAACGGGTTGTGCAGTGTGGCGTCGTACCAACCCGTGAAGTACAGAGCCCATGGGGTCACGATGAACATGGCGAACGTCAGCGGGGGGAATGACAGCACCCTCGCGACCCTCGAGTGCAGGATCGCCATCAGCACGGCCCGGGGTCGCCCCGGCAGGGTGCGCAGCGCCAAAGTCACCGGCGCACCGAGAGCCAGGAACAGTGGTACCAGCATCGACAGCACCATGTGCTGCGCCATGTGGACGCTCAGCAGCGACGTGTCGTACGTCGACAGCGCCGACTGGGTCGCGACCGTCATGCTCCCGAGCCCGAGACCCACGAACGAGGCGCTGCGCCATCTGGACCAGGCGTCTCCGCGACGCCGGAGCCGATGGACGCCGTAGAGGTACGCCGAGGCGAGCGCGATCACGATCACGGCCATCAGCGGCTGAAACGTCCAACCGGTGAGCAACCGCATCGGGGTGAGCGGCGCGATGTCGTCGCCAAGACCGGCGTGCGCCAGGATGCTCACACCACGAGCCTAGGCGGCGGACGGTGACCCGGCCCGCCGGCCGTTCGGAGCGCCAGGCTCGAGCACCGCCGGCCCGTGAGCCGTCGCGTTCGTACAGCAGCCGAGAGGCACCGGCGCCATCCTGCCTCAACGAGTGCAGGATTCCTGGCGCTGGCGCCAACGTGGGTCGGCGCCGGGACTCAGGGCTCGCCGTGCGGTCGGCGGGGCCGCCGTGCCGGGCTGTAGGGGGCGAGACATAATGGCCAGCGTGGTGACTGTCTCCGCGCTTCCTGACTCGCGTCTGCACGGGGCGCATGACCGGCCGTCGACGGTCAGCGTGGGCACCATCGTCTGGCTCAGCAGCGAGCTGATGTTCTTCGCGGCGCTGTTCGCCTGCTACTTCACGATCCGTGCGGTTCGCCCGGAGCTCTGGGCGGTCGAGACGGCGAAGCTCAACATTCCGTACGCGTCGATCAACACCACGATCCTGGTGCTTTCGTCCGTGACCTGCCAGCTGGGCGTGTTCGCGGCCGAGCGTGGCCACGTCGGCCGGTCTGGATCGGTGTTCCAGGTCTCCAAGTGGGGGCTTCGCGAATGGTTCGTGCTGACGTACCTGATGGGCGCCACGTTCATCGGCGGACAGGTGTTCGAGTACGCAGCGCTGGTCCACGAGAACGTCACCATCCCGTCCTCGGCCTATGGGTCGATCTTCTACCTCGCCACCGGGTTCCACGGCCTTCACGTCACCGGCGGGCTCTTCGCCTTCATCTTCGTGCTCGGCCGCACCTTCCTGTCCCGCCGGTTCACCCACGAGCAGGCCGTGACCGCGATCGTCGTGTCGTACTACTGGCACTTCGTCGACGTCGTCTGGATCGGCCTGTTCGCGACCATCTACCTCATCAAGTAGACGGATCGAGGACCCTCGTGCGCTATCTGTCCGCTCGGCGCCGCCACCCGCTCGCGGGCCTCGTCGTCCTGCTCCTCGGGCTCGTCGTCGCCGGCGGCCTCTACTCGATGGTGGCCCCCACCTCCCCGGCTGACGCCGACGACGCAAACGCTGACCAGGTTGCGCACGGTCGCCAGCTTTTCCTGGTCGGCTGCGCGTCCTGTCACGGCATGAACGGCGAGGGCATCGTCACCGCATCGGGTGACTCCGAGTACGGGCCACCGCTGGTGGGCGTGGGGGCCGCCGCCGTCGACTTCCAGGTCGGGACCGGCCGGATGCCGATGGCCCAGCCCGGCCAGCAGGTGCAGCAGAAGCCGCGCCAGTACAGCTCCGACGAGATCGACGCGCTCGCGGCATATGTCGCCTCATTGGGGCCGGGACCGTCGGTGCCCAGCTCGGAGTACTACGACGTGACCAACGCGACCGACGAGGAGGTCGTCCAGGGCGGCGAGATCTTCCGGACCAACTGCACCGCCTGCCACAACTTCGCCGGCTCCGGTGGCGCCCTCCCGCAGGGTCGTTACGCGCCGCCGATCATCAACGTCGAAGGGAAGTATGTTTACGAGGCGATGGTGACCGGTCCGCAGCAGATGCCAGTGTTCTCCGATGAGGTACTCACCCCACAGGACAAGCATGACGTGATCGCGTACCTTGCCCAGCTGCGCACGCAGCCGTCCTACGGCGGCTCCGAGCTCGGAGCGCTCGGCACCACGGGTGAGGGGCTGTGGGGCTGGCTGCTGGGCGTCGGTGCTCTTGTGGGAGCGTCGGTGTGGATCGCCGCGAAGGGGATACGGGGATGAGCGACAGCAGCCACGAGATCGAGTCGGCCGACGCCGGGGAGCCGATTCCGAACCCTGGTCTTCCCGAGCACCAGAAGCGGTTCACCGACATCAATGAAGCAGCCGAGCGGCGGGTCGAGCGTCAGGTGTCGGGGCTGTTCGGGCTCGCGACCCTGCTCTCACTGGGCTTCTGCGTCGCATACTTCGTCGTCGACCCCGGTGTCGACTCGGTCATCTTCGGCTTCAACGCGTCGAACTTCTGGCTGGGCACGACACTCGGCCTTGCGCTGCTGTTCATCGGCATCGGAGCGATCCAGTGGGCCAAGCGACTGATGGGCGATGTGGAGCTGGTGGAGGAGCGCCACCCCGGAGCATCGTCGGCTGAGGACCGGGCCGTGGTGCTGTCTCAGCTCGCGGCGGGCACCGAGGAGTCCGGCATCGCCCGGCGGACCATGATTCGCAACAGCCTTATCGGAGCGCTCGGCGTCCTCGGGCTGCCGGCCGTCGTCATGCTGCGCGACCTGGGCCCACTTCCGGGCGACAAGTCCGAGCACACTGTCTGGGCTCCGGGTGTGCGGGTCGTCAACGACGTCACAGGGGTGCCGATCAAGACCGGGGACGTGCAGATCGGGCAGCTCGTCAACGCCGAACCCAGCCTGTTCTTCCCCACCGAGAACCCCGACGGCACGGAGACGCCGGCGGAGTTCGAAGGAGTCGCGCTGCAGAACGCGCGCGCGAAGGCAGCCGTGATCGTGGTGCGGATGCAGCCCGACGACATCAACCCCGCCCCCGACCGCGCCAACTGGGGCGTCGACGGCATCCTGTGCTACTCCAAGATCTGCACCCATGTCGGCTGCCCGATCAGCCTCTGGGAGCAGCAGACCCACCACCTGCTCTGCCCCTGCCACCAGTCGACGTTCGACCTGGCTAACAATGGAGTTGTCGTCTTCGGCCCGGCCGCCCGGTCGCTTCCGCAGCTCCCGCTGGGTGTCGACGACGAGGGGTATCTCATCGCGATGAGTGACTTCCATGAGCCGGTCGGACCGAGCTACTGGGAACGAGGGTGAGGGCATCATGAGCCAGCCGAAGGGCAGTCCGGTGGCAGGTCCTGTCGCCTGGTTGGACGAGCGGGTCGGGCTTGCCGGACTGCTGAAGAAGCAGCTCCGCAAGGTGTTCCCCGACCACTGGTCGTTCATGCTCGGTGAGATCGCGCTGTGGTCGTTCGTGATCCTGCTGCTCTCCGGGGTCTTCTTGACGTTCTGGTTCAACCCCAGCATGGAGGAGGTCATCTACCACGGGCCGTACGTGCCGCTGCAGGGACAGGAGATGTCTCAGGCGTACGAGACCACTCTGCGCATCTCGTTCGAGGTGCGTGGCGGGCTGTTGATGCGCCAGGTTCACCACTGGGCGGCGAACCTGTTCCTCGCGGCGATGACCATTCACATGCTGCGTGTGTTCTTCACCGGGGCATTCCGCAAGCCGCGCGAGCTCAACTGGCTGATCGGGCTCGGGCTCCTGATGCTCGGCATCGTCGAGGGCTTCGCCGGCTACTCCCTCCCCGACGATCTCCTGTCAGGCACCGGCCTGCGGATCGCCGAAGGTCTGATGCGTTCGATCCCCGTTGCCGGCACGTACATCTCCTACTTCGTCTTCGGTGGCGAGTTCCCCGGCGACGTGTTCATCCCCCGGCTCTACACCGTGCACGTCCTGCTGATCCCGGGACTGCTGCTCGCGCTCATCACCGCGCACATGCTGCTGCTCGTGTACCACAAGCACACGCAGTGGCCTGGCCCCGGCCACACGAACAACAACGTGGTGGGCTACCCGCTGCTGCCGGTCTACATGGCCAAGGCAGGTGGCTTCTTCTTCTTGGTGTTCGGCGTGACCGCCCTGATGGGTGCGCTCATGCAGATCAACCCGGTGTGGCTGTACGGGCCCTACAACCCGGCCGAAGTGACCGCCGGCTCGCAGCCGGACTGGTACATGGGCTGGCTCGAGGGCGGCCTGCGCATCATGCCCAACTGGGAGACCCGGCTGTGGGGGTTCACGATCAGCTGGAACGTCATGGTGCCCGGACTGTTGCTGATGGGTCTGCTGTTCATGGTCCTGGGCGCCTATCCGTTCATCGAGCGCTGGGTCACCGGCGACAAGCGCGAGCACCATCTCCTCGACCGGCCACGCAACCAGCCGACTCGCACCGGTTTCGGCGTCGCCGGCATGACCGCGTACGGCTTGCTCTGGCTCGCCGGCGGCAACGACGTCGTGGCCACCCATCTGCACCTGTCGTTGAATGCGATCACCTGGTTCATGCGGATCGGGATCTTCGTTGGACCGGTCATCGCGTTCTTGGTGACGAAGCGGATCTGCATCGGGCTGCAGCGGCGCGACCGGGACATGCTGCTGCACGGGTACGAGACAGGGATCATCCTCCGGTCGCCGGAGGGCGAGTACACCGAGCGGCACCTGCCGATCAACCCGGCGAGCGCCTACTACGTCGCCTCGCACGACCGGCAGGAGCCACTCGAGCTGCCGGCCACCGTCGACGGTAACGGCGTGCCGGCGCCGCACTCGGGCAAGACGAAGCTACGTGCGCGGGCAAGCCGGTTCTGGTTCGGCGATGTGATCCAGAAGCCGACACGCGCCGAGCTCGAGCGGGCCCACCACAACGGGCACGGTGAGGACCACGCCGTCGAGCCGGGCGCACAGGAACAGCAGCCGGAGATCGAGGCCGGCAAGCACTGAGCCTCGCGCGGTCACGTTCAGCTCAGGGCGGAGCCCTGCTTGTACTCCTCGTACGACATGTTCCAGTCGGTCCAGCCGTTGCCGTCCTCGAGCCCTCGAGACGTGCCCGTGACCTTGACCACGTCTCCCCGGTGGCTGAGGTTGTAGAGCCAGGCGGCGTTCTCTGTGCTCATGCCGACGCAGCCATGGCTGACGTTGTATGAGCCCTGGGCGTACACCGACCACGGTGCGGCGTGGAGGAACTCACCGCTGTAGGTCACCCGCATCGCGTACTGCACGTCCGGGATGTTGTAGTACTCGGGGTCCGACTGCGAGATGCCCACCGTCGCGGCATCCATGCGGCGCACCAGGAACTTCTCCACGATGAGCTTCGTGCCGCTTCGAGTCTCGTAGCCTGCCTTGCCCCCCGTGACGGGGATGGTGCGGGCGAGGTCACCGTTGATGTAGACGTTCATCTCGTCGGTGGCGATGTTGATCTTGTCGATCACCGAGTCGCCCACGACGAACGACGTCGACCGGTCCATCTGCCCGTAGATGCCGTTGCCGGCGGGAATGGAGTTGATGTCGGCTTTGACGGTGACCTTGGTGCCGGTGGGCCAGAAGTGCTTGGGCCGCCAGTGGACCTCTTGACTGCTCACCCAGTGCCAGGAACCGGCGACCTGTGGGTTTGACGTGACCGACAGGTGCCGTTCGATCGAGGCCTTGTTGGTCACCGGCACGTCGAACTGGACGATGGCCGGCATGCCGACGCCGACCGTCTCGCCGCGCAGTGGTGCGATGCTCGGATAGGTCTGCTCGTCCAGCGTCAGGTCATCGCTGTGGAACGAGGTGGTCTCGCGGGTGGTCACGCCCGCGGTGTTCACGGCGCTGGCGTGCACGCGGTAGGCACGTCCCGGTTCGAGCAGGTCCGCCGTCGTCCACACGGTCTTGTCGGCGTTCATCGCACCGGCCAGCGGCTTGCCGGCCGGGGACTCGACCTTCACCGCAGAGAGCTTCCCCTCCGAGGCGGTGACCTTCAGCGCGGTGTCGACCTCGACGTCATCGGCGCCGTCCTCGACGTTGACCGCGATCTGGGCTTTGGGGACCGACGGAGTCGTCTCCTCCGGTGACTGGCCCGCGCCTGACGCCTGTCCACCGCCGCCGTTGCGGGCCTGCTCGGCCGAGTTCTTCGTCGACTGGCAGCCGGCGAGCGAGAGCGCCACGATTGCGGCGCTCACGGTCGCGGCACGCATGGCGCGACGAGTGGGCGTACGGAAAGGCTTGAGCCCCCGTGCGGTCATAGAAATTTCCTCCGGTGCGAGCAGACAGGCGCCATCAGCCTAACAAGCAAATCGGACGGACACTAAAAAGCTGGCCTTCCAGCTGGGCGCGCGCGCCGCCGCCGGCTCTCAGTGGGCGTGCTCGCCCCGGTAGTACTCGAACACGAAGCCGGACAGCGAGACAGCACCGAGACCGACCCCGATGATGAACAGCCACCAGCCCAGCACGACGCCGAGCACGCACACCCCCAGTGACAGCGCGCAGTACAGCGGCCAGATCGAGTACGGGGGGAAGAAGCCGAGCTCACCGGCTCCGTCGACGATCTCTGCCTCGGGTCTGTCCTCGGGCCGAGGGTCCATCTTGGTGGCGTGGAAGCCGAGGTAGAAGGTCACCAGCGCAGCCAGACCCGTGGTGAGGACCAGTGCGCTGGTGCCAGTCGGGTCACCGCTGATGAACCAGTACGACGGGGTCACGATGGCGAAGAAGATGGCGTTGATGCCGAATATCCAGGATTCGACCTTCACCGTTCATCCTCGTCGCTCTGCTGCTCGATCTGCTGCTCCAGGTGACCCTTCCGGCCCTCCACGTCCGGCCCGTCGACGTAGGTCTCGTCGGCGTGCGCCTCGTGTGTGGCCAACTCCAGGATCGCCACCTCAGGATGGTGCAGATCGAACGCCGGGCTCTCCGAACGGATCCGGGGCAGCGTGACGAAGTTGTGCCGCGGCGGCGGGCAGGACGTGGCCCACTCCATCGAGCGTCCCCATCCCCAGGGATCATCGGTATTGACTTGAGGGTGCTTCCGGGACTTCCACACGTTGAGCAGGAACGGCAGCGTCGATGCGCCGAGGATGAACGCACCGATGGTCGACACCTCGTTGAGCGTGGTGAACCCGTCCCCGGGCTGGTAGTCGGCGTACCGGCGGGGCATGCCTTCGACGCCGAGCCAGTGCTGGACCAGGAAGGTGGTGTGGAAGCCGATGAACAGGAGCCAGAAATGGATCTTGCCCAGCCGTTCGTCGAGCATCCGGCCGGTCATCTTCGGCCACCAGAAGTAGAAGCCGGCGAACATCGCGAAGACGACGGTGCCGAACACGACGTAGTGGAAGTGGGCGACCACGAAGTAGGAGTCGGATATCTGGAAGTCCAGTGGCGGTGACGCCAGGATGATCCCCGTCAGGCCACCGAAGAGGAACGTGACGAGGAATCCGACCGCCCAGAGCATGGGGGTGTCGAAGGACAGCGATCCACCCCACATCGTGCCGATCCAGTTGAAGAACTTCACCCCGGTGGGGACCGCGATCAGGAACGTCATGAAGGAGAAGAACGGCAGGTTGACCGCCCCGGTGACGAACATGTGGTGGGCCCACACCGCGACCGAGAGCGCGGCGATCGTCAGCGTGGCGCCGACCAGTCCGGTGTAGCCGAAGATCGGCTTGCGGCTGAAGACCGGAAGGACCTCGGTGATGATCCCGAAGAAGGGCAGCGCGATGATGTAGACCTCGGGGTGGCCGAAGAACCAGAACAGGTGCTGCCACAGGATCGGGCCGCCGTTTGCGGGGTCGAAGATGTGTGCCCCGAGGGCCCGGTCGGCCTCGAGGGCGAGCAGCGCACCGGCGAAGATCGGGAACGCGATCAGCACCAGCAGGCTTGTCACCAGGATGTTCCAGGTGAAGATCGGCATCCTGAACATGGTCATGCCGGGCGCACGCATGCAGAAGATCGTGGTGACGAAGTTGACCCCACCCAGGATCGTGCCGAGACCGACCATCCACAGCCCCATCACCCACAGGTCGCCGCCGACACCGGGCGAGTTCACCTTGTCCGAGAGCGGGGTGTATCCGGTCCATCCGAAGTCGGCCGCGCCGTTGGGCGCCAGGAATCCCGACAGCGTGATCAGGCCGCCGAACAGGAACAGCCAGTAGCTGAACATGTTGAGCCGGGGGAAGGCGACGTCCGGCGAGCCGATCTGGAGCGGCATCACGACGTTGGCGAAGCCGACGAACAGTGGGGTCGCGAACAGCAGCAGCATGATCGTGCCGTGCATCGTGAACAGCTGGTTGTAGACGGCGTCGTCAACGATCTGCATGCCTGGCCGGGCCAGCTCCGACCGGATGATCATCGCCATCAGGCCGCCGACCAGGAAGAACGCGAACGAGGTGATCAGGTACAGCTGGCCGATGATCTTGTGGTCGGTCGTGGTCAGCCACCGGACCACGGCATTGCCCGGCCGACGTACCCGGGTGGGAGCGGTGGCGCCGGTGGAGGTGGCGTCGATGGCGGTCATATCGCGCCTCCCTTGGAGAGGTCGTCAGGAGTCAGGTTGTTGATGTAGTCGTTGGGTCGCTGAACCCCGACCTGCCCGACGTTCTGGAGGTCCTTCAGGTGCTGCGCGTACTCCTCGGCGGTCACAACCTTGACGGTGAACAGCATCCGGGAGTGGTAAAGCCCGCACAGCTCGGCGCAGCGACCGGCGAACTCGCCGGTCTTCGTGGGCGTCATCTCGAAGTTGTTCGAACGACCGGGGATGACGTCCATCTTGAAATAGAACGACGGTATCCAGAAGGAATGGACGACGTCGTTCGAGCGGAGCTCGAAGTCGACCGACTCGTCGACCGGCAGCCACAGGACGGGCAGGTCCGCCGGTGTTCCGGTATCGAAGACGTTCGTCTTGCCGTCGAGCGCCTTGTCATGCATATAGGTGAAGTTCCAGTTCCACTTCGCCCCGAGTACGAGCACCTCATGTTCAGCCGGGTCGTCGGTCTTGAGCACCTTGTTCTGCACGACGACCGTGAAGTAGAAGAAGACGGCAACGACGATGACCGGCACAACCGTGTACATGACCTCGATCGGTACGTTGTACCGCGTCTGGGGCGGAACGTCGTCCTCGGC
>JBKPNJ010000117.1:0-9134 GCA_046732575.1 Actinomycetota bacterium | reverse complement strand
GGTCGTCGGTCTTGAGCACCTTGTTCTGCACGACGACCGTGAAGTAGAAGAAGACGGCAACGACGATGACCGGCACAACCGTGTACATGACCTCGATCGGTACGTTGTACCGCGTCTGGGGCGGAACGTCGTCCTCGGCTCTGCGGCGGTAGCGCACCACGGCCCACAGGATCAGCCCCCACACGAGGACGCCGGTTACCGCGACGGCGATCCAGGCACCCTGCCACAGCGCCGCCATGTGCGGCGCCGTGTCACTTGCGGCAGGGGGCAGCGCAAGCCGCCGGATCTGGTCGACGTCCTCGGAGGAGCACCCGGTCAGTGACAGCATGGACAGCAGACCGACAACGAGCGCTGCTGCCGGCCGACGGCGGCCCACGCGCTTCGTGGCGCGCTCGGTGAGATCCGGACC
The DNA here is from genome assembly GCA_046732575.1 of Actinomycetota bacterium. Classification (GTDB taxonomy): domain Bacteria; phylum Actinomycetota; class Actinomycetes; order Propionibacteriales; family Nocardioidaceae; genus JBKPNJ01. Next base: position 8,725 of record JBKPNJ010000117.1, on the reverse strand, counting down.
CACGTGGCGCCTTTCTCGTCGGAGCTGCTCCCGGCCAACGCGTCGTACCCACCGGTCCGCTTTCCATGAGCCGCACCGGCTTGGAACGATCGGCAAAACCCTACTCCAGAGCAGCTGGCCGGCTCGGCCTAGGTCTCCCTCTCAACAGCTGACCAGGGTCTCGATCTCGGCGGCGGCCGAGGGCCCGTAGGTGCTCTCGAAGCGACCGACGAACGCCTCCTTGGTGAGCTGGTACTCCTGCGTGCCCACGCTCTGCACCGTGTAGCTGGCCAGAACGCAGCCGAGCTGCGCCGCCCGCTCCAGGCTGAGGCCCCAGGCGACTGCCGCGATGAAGCCGGAGCGGAACGCGTCACCGACTCCGGTGGGATCGACCGCGTCGATTCCCGGGACGGCCGGGACCTTGATCACCGGCTCGCCCTGCCGCTCGACCTCCACACCGTCGATCCCATGAGTGATGATCCGGGTGCCCACCCGGGCGAGGATGTCGGCCGAGGACCAACCGGTCTTCTGTTCGGTCAGCGCAGCCTCGTAGTTGTTGGAGAAGAAGTACGCCGCACCGTCGATCAGCTGGCGGATCATCGGTCCGTCCGACCAGGCCAGCTGCTGGGACGGGTCGGCGGCGAACCGGTAACCGCGGTCGCGACACTCCTGGGTATGACGCATCATGGCCTCGGGATCGTTCGGGCTGACGACGACGAGGTCGAGCCCGCCGACTCGCGCCGCCACCGGTGCCAGCTCGATCAGGCGTGCCTCCGACATCGCACCGGCGTAGAAGGAGGCGATCTGGGCATGGGTCCGGTCGGTCGTGCAGATGAAACGGGCCGTGTGCAGCGTGTCGGAGACCCGGACCGAGACGCAGTCGACCCCGTGCCGTTCCAGCCACGAACGATAATCTCCGAAGTCCTCGCCGACGGAGCCCACCAGCAGGGGCTTGACACCCAGATACGCCATCCCGAAGGCGATGTTCGCCGCGCAGCCGCCGCGGCGCACCTCGAGGTCGTCGACGAGGAACGACAACGCGATCTTGTCGAGCTGGTCGACGACCACGGAGTCGGCGAACCGGCCCGGGAACGACATCAGGTGGTCGGTGGCGATCGAGCCGGTCACGGCGATAGGCATGAGCTCTCTCCACCGTCAGGGGTCTCGCCGGTTGGGACCCGTCAAGCCTAGCGACGAGGACCCCTCCGGCGGCTCGGCCGCTCAGGTGAGTCGTGGCCGGGTCGGTCACGGAACGGGCAGACCCGCGGCCGCGTCAGAGGGCCATGTCCCGACGAAACCGGCTCGCCGCCGTTGCCGCGGTGACGGTGGCAGCCGTGGTCGCGACGATCACCCTTGTCGTCGAGCGGGAAAGCGGCTCACGCTCGCCCGATGGCGACCTGTCGGCCGGTACCGGCGCCGGCACCGGGAACGGTGGCTCGGAGCCGCGTCACGCCGGGAGCGACTCGTCGGGCAGTCGGGCCGGCAGATCCACTATCGCGATCGCCCGCGCCTCACTCGACTCGGCCGGCCAGCTGGTCCTTGTCTACTTCGTGGGCATGCCGGGCTGCTACGGGCAGCTCGGTCGAACCGTGATCGAGCAGCACCCGAGCTCGGTCACCGTGACGCTGGTCTCTGGGCCAGAGCCCACTGCTTCCGACACGCCGTGCATGGACGTCGCGATGGCGCGAAGAACGGGCATCGAACTCGACAGACCGCTCGCCGGCAGAATCCTGATCGACGGCTCGACGGGCCATCCCGTCACCGTCGGCTGAAAGCGCACCGACAGCCTGATTCGCCCGAGCGGCGACTGACAGGGTGTCGAACGTCAGCAGGTGGACAGGTGACCCCAGGGGCTACCAGGCCACACCCGGGGTCAGTGGAACGAGTCTCCGCAGGCGCAGGATCCACCGGCGTTCGGGTTGTCGATCGTGAAGCCCTGCTTCTCGATGGTGTCGACGAAGTCGATCTTGGCACCGCTGAGGTAGGGACCACTCATCCTGTCCACCACCACGCCGACTCCTCCGAAGTCCGTGACGCTGTCGCCGTCTAGATGGCGTTCGTCGAAGAACAGCTGGTAACGCAGCCCCGAGCACCCGCCGGGCTGGACCGCGACCCGCAGCTGCAGATCGTCACGTCCCTCCTGCTCCAGCAGCGCCTTCACCTTGCTCGCGGCGGTGTCGGTCAGGATGACGCCGTCGGTGTGTGTCGTGGCATCGGTGGACGTCGCCTGGTCGGCATGGCCCTGAACCGTCATCACGTAGCTCCAAAATGTCGAGGTTGCGCCCGTCAGTACGCACTGCCGATGCGAACGCACGGGATGCACCGGTCATTCCCATCCCCAGGACTTGGGGACAGCTCAATGGTCGCACATGGGTCAAAGCCCGGCCCCCGGCGCTGTGGTCGGAGCTCTCAGCAACGCCCCGACGGTCATCACCTCGTACACCGGAAGACCGCATCGCTAGCCACAGGTGGCACCGGACGGCGTTGACGCCGCCGAGGCCGCTAGTGCGCCCAGGTGCGGGCGACCCGCTCGGCCAACGCCGCCAGGCTGCCCGCCGGATCGGTCGATGAGGCATCGCGACCGACCAGCTCGATGACCGAGTAGGCGGACTCCAGGCCCATCGTCCGCGTCTCGCGCATTCCGATGAGCACAGCGCCCGCCAGGGCTATGCACGGACGGAGCGTGCGCTGGGCGACCTGGGCCACCCCGAACGGGACGGTTCCGGCTCGACTCTGGACGTCGAAGGCCCCTTCGCCGGTGATGATCAGGTCGACCTGCTGGGCAAGCTCCTCCAGACCCACGATTCTCGCAACGAGGTCGACTGCCGGCTCTCGACCTGCGCCTAGCAGCAGCAGCGCGAAGCCCAGTCCACCGCCGGCTCCGGCGCCCGGCGCATCGGCGGTCGGCGGACTGGTGCGCTCCGCGAGGCGCGCAAGCGCGGAATCCACGACCTGCAGGCGCTCCGCGGCGATCCCCTTGCGAGCACCGAAGACATTCGTGGCACCCCGCAATCCGAGCAGTGGGTTGTCGGCATCGCCGGTCGCGACGAGCTCGATCCCGGACATCCGCTCCCGCACCGGGGTGAGGTCGACCGCGGTGAGTGTGGCGAGCGCCGCTGCGCCCCCTTCGAGGGCGGTGTTCGGCTCCGCTCTGGCACCCAGCGCCCCGAGCAGTCCGGCGCCCGCATCGTTGGTGCCGACGCCGCCGAGCCCGACAACGACCCGCCTGGCATCGGCGTCGACGGCGGCTGCGATCAGCTGACCCACTCCGTAGGTGGACGCGCCTTCCACGCCCCGACTGCCGGCCGGCAGGAGGTCGACGCCACAGGGCTGCGCGGATTCGACGTACGCGGTGTTCTCGGCCATGACCACCGTCGCCGGAAGCTTCTGACCGTAGGGACCGGAGACCGTGACCGCCAGCAGTCGGCCGCCGACTGCCCGGTGGACGACGTCACAGAAGCCTGGACCCCCGTCGGACATCGGCGCGATCAGAACCTCGTCGTCCGGCGCGTGCCGAAGCCATCCGGTCCTGATCGCTTCAGCGGCCTGCCCGGCGGTCAGGGTGTCGAACCTGTCGGGGGCGACGAGGACGCGCATGGCTCATCTTGTCGCGAGCGCGTCCCGGTTAGGTTGTCCGGGTGCTGATCCGGCCCATGCTCGACACCGACGTCGATGACGTGGAGCGCGTCACCGCGATGAGCTACTACGCGCTCGATGTCGCCACCGCAAGCGCGCAGTCCCCCGCGCCGCAGGGACCGCGACCGCCGGCTCGAGCGGAGCGTTGGCGGCGGCGGGCTCGGCACCTGCTCGCCCACGATGCCGGCGGCTGCTGGGTCGCCGAGGACGAGGTGGGCCTCCTGGGTGTGGCGCTGTCGCTGCGTCGGGAGAACCTCTGGGCCCTGTCCTCCTTCGCCGTGCTCCCCCGGGCGCAGTCGCGGGGAGTGGGCAAGGCTCTTCTGGACACCGGTCTGCGCTACAGCGAAGGCTGCCTGCGGGGGATGATCCTCTCGTCACCGGATCCGCGGGCCGCCCGCCGTTACCGGCTCGCAGGGTTCACGCTGCATCCCACGATGTGGGCGTCCGGCCGGGTCCAGCGAGCGACGCTACCGGTCGTTGGTGGCGTCCGGGCGGGAAGCCACGCCGACCGGGATCTGCTCGACTCGGTCGACCGGCAGGTGCGGGGCTCGGCCCACGGAGTGGACCATCCCTTCATCTCGCACGAATGCGCGCTGCTGATCTTCGACCAGCTGACCGGCTGCGGCTACGCCTACGTCGACGCCGATGGCTCGCCGTACCTTGTCGCCGCCACCAACCGCAAGATCGCCCAGCGCCTGCTGTGGTCGGCGCTGGCGATGTCGTCCCCGGATGAACAGGTCGACATCGCCGGGCTCACCTCGGACCAGGAGTGGGCGGTCGACGTGGCCCTGGCGGCCGGCCTGTCGCTGGGCAGTTCGGGCTATCTCTGCCTACGGCACATGCGCCCGCCGAACCCCTACGTACCGTCGGGCCACTTCCTCTGATCGCGCGGTGAGACGCGGATGACCCGGATCAGGCGTCGAGTCCGGGGGCGCCCCAGAGCGCGAGCCAGCGTGACAGCTCGGGTTCGAGCTTCAGGTCAGAGGCGAGCATTCCCCTGATCTGCAGCTCGAGCTGGTTGTCGCGACGCTGACCCCCCAGTGGAGCGAACGGGTAGAACGTGCCCTGCTTGTAGAGATAGACCAGCCCGAGGCGACGCGCCGAGTCATCGGTGAACGTCACCATCGAGCACAGCAGCGCCTGGCCGAACCCGTTGTCCTCCAACGTCTTGTTGACCGCATGCAGGTCGGTCACCAGCGAGGACATGTCGCCGTCGGGGGCGCGGCAGATCAGCCAGGTGAACCCGAACGAGTCACTCGTGCGCTCGACATCCGGACCCTCGTCGGCGTCGAGCAGCTCCTGCACATCTGCCTGTGCGGACGCGAACGCCGCGCCCTCCGGCGCCCGGTAGCACACCGAACCGATACCGGTCGGGCGGAACGCGCTGGCCGCCTGGAGCGTGAGCGCCGCCCCGGGCACGGCGAACAGCTGGTCGAGGTCCGGGCGAACCGGCTTGCTGCGGCCGAGCAGCGCGTCGAAGAGCCCCACCGTCAGATCCGGCCACTCACAGCGGTCGGCCGAGGTCGGAGGCGACCCGGGCCAGCTGGTCGAGGCGCTGTTGGAGCGGGGGGTGCGTGGCGAAAAGGACGTTGACGGAGTCACCCTTGATGGCGGGAGCGAAGAAGAAAGCGTTCATCGACTCAGCAGCACGCAGATCAGCGGTGGGTATCCGTCCGATCTCACCCGAGATCTTGGTCAGGGCCGAGGCCAGTGCCGACGGGTTGCCCGTCAGGTACGCACCGGAGCGGTCTGCGCAAAGCTCCCGGTAGCGGGACAGGGCACGGGTGAGCAGGAAGCTCAAGGCCCACACCACGATGCTGGCCAGCCAGACGAACATGAACACCGCGGCTGAGTTACGGTCGCGTCCGCGACCGCCACCGAAGTACAGGCCCCATCGGGTGACGAGTCCGGCCAGGACGCCCAGGACCGACGCGATCGTCATCACCGCGACGTCTCGGTGTGCGACGTGGGAGAGCTCGTGGGACAGGACGCCCTCGAGCTCTTGCTCGTCGAGCCGGCGCAGCACTCCGGTCGTCACGCAGACCACCGAGTGCTGCGGGCTCCGGCCGGTGGCGAATGCATTGGGGAGATCGGTGTCGGCGATCGCGATCCGGGGCTTGGGCATGTCCGCGAGCGCGCAGAGCCGATCGACCATCCCGTGCAGCTCGGGTGCCTGCTCCGGGCTGACTTCGCGGGCCCTCATCGACAGCATCGCGATCTTGTCGGAGAAATACCACTGGGCGAACGCCAGGCCGACCGCGATGACGATGATCGCCACTGTCGACATGCCGCTGTAGACGATGAGCGCGGCCATGAACCCCAGGTAGAGCACTCCGAGCAGGACCATCACCGCACCCATCCGCACGGTGAGACCACGATCGGGTATGAAGCGGGAACTAGCCATCAAGACCTTCTAGTCGTACTGCTCGAACGGTTTGCTATCTCAACGCCTACGCCACCTCGGGTGTTCCACCGGCCATCAGGCGTGGATGTGGCAGTCGTCCGCTCACCCAGGGATGAGCCCCTCGTCGCCCAGCAGCTCCTTGACGTCGTCGATGGTGGCATCCTCCGGGGGCAGGATCAGGTCGGAGTCGTGCAACTCGCCGTCGGCCAGCCGCGAGCCCTTGTCCCGTACGGCTGAGAGCAGGCTGGTCAGGCGGGCCCTGAAGGCGTCCTCGTCCCCGCCGAGGACCGCGCTCTCCAAGCTCGAGTCGAGAGCGTTGAGTGTCTCGAGCTGACTGTCGGGCACGTTCCACTGACCCTCGGCCATGATGCGGACGATCATGCGCCCTCCCCCTGCTTGCGCTGCTCGGGCGCGACTTCTACCGGGACCTCCGGCTCCGCCTCGAGCGCCTTCGGCGTCGCGCTGCCGCCGAGCTCGGCCTTCAGGGCCGCGAGCTCGGTGTCCACGTCGGAGCCGGAGGCCATCTGCTGCAGCTCCAGCGAGATGTCGTCCTGGCCCCCACTGACCGGGCTGTCAAGGGCCCCCGAGGCAAGGAGCTCATCGATCGCGCCGGAGCGGGCCTGCAGCTGTGCCGTCTTGTCCTCGGCCCGCTCGATCGCCATTCCGACGTCGCCCATCTCCTCAGAGATCCCGGAGAAGGCCTCGCCGATCCTGGTCTGCGCCTCCGCCGCGGTGTACGTCGCCTTGATCGTCTCCTTCTTGGTCCGGAACGCCTCCACCTTGGCCTGCAGCCGCTGGCTGGCCATGGTCAGCTTCTCTTCCTCGCCCTGCAGCGCCGCGTGCTGCGTCTGGAGGTCGGCCAGCTGCTGCTGGAGGCCAGAGCGGCGGGTCAGCGCCTCGCGGGCGAGGTCCTCCCGGCCAAGACCGAGAGCCTTCTGCGCCTGGTCCTTGAGCTTGTTGGACTGCAGGTCCAGCTGGTTCATCTGCAGCTCCAGCCGCTTGCGGCTGGTCGCCACATCAGCAACGCCGCGGCGCACCTTCTGCAGCAGTTCCAGCTGCTTCTGGTAGCTGTAGTCGAGGGTCTCCCGCGGATCCTCTGCCCGGTCGAGAGCCTTGTTGGCCTTCGACCGGAAGATCAGGCTCATCCGTTGCATGATGCTCATCGAGCTGGGCCACCCTTCGTCTGTCGTCCGCTCCGGTAGGTGTGCCCGGACCGGAAGTGTTCAGCTGCAGCCCGATGCGGGCCGTGGCTCCAGCGTACGGCCCGCGGCGCGTCACGGCGACAAGGATGTCGCCGGTAGTCTGGCCTTCGACCCTGGGAGCTTTCTCGGGGGCTCCCCCGACTGAGCGATGTTGCGCAGCGTGAGGCTGGTTCCCGTGTTCCGACGCCGTACGACCGAGAAAGCCCCGAGCGAGACCGCGGCGGAGACCGACGCTCGCCTCAGCGGTAAGGGTCGCGCAACCCCGAAGCGCCGTGACGCGGAGACCGCACGCAAGCAGCGCCTGGCGCCGCCGAAGAACCGGAAGGAGGCGGCCGCCCGGCAACGGGAGAAGGTCAACAGCAGTCGCGAGAAGATGCGAACCGCGCTGCAGACCGGTGACGACCGTTACCTGCCCAAGCGCGACCAGGGACCGGTCAAGCGGTTCTGCCGGGACTTCGTCGACGCCCGGCGCAACTTCGCGTCGTACCTGCTGCCGGCGCTGGTCGGAATCCTGGTCCTCGGGTTCGTTCCCGGTGCCGGAGGGTTCGTCGTGCTGCTGTGGATGCTGACGTTGGTGATGACGACCCTGGACTCGGTCTACATGACGTGGAGGCTCGGGCGGGAGCTCAAGGCACGCTTCGCCGATCAGAGCACCCGCGGCGCCAGGCTCTATGCGCTGCTCCGTTCGAGCCAACTGCGACGGCTCCGGCTGCCCAAGCCCCAGGTCGCCGTCGGTCAGCCCCTCTCGACCCGCTACTGACCATCTCCCCCACGATCCGACAGTTATCCGCGGCCATCCGACAGCTATCCGCCGCGTTCCGACATCACTGGCACTCGTTCCGACCGGTGGTCGAGACGCCCGGGTTGCCGACCGGGCCAAACCTGCAAGGTTGTAAACATGAAATTTCGACATCTCGGATCCAGTGGGCTCAAGGTCAGCGAGATCGCGTACGGCAACTGGCTGACCCACGGCTCGCAGGTTGAAGAAGAAGCAGCGAAAGCTTGTGTACGACAGGCCCTCGATGAGGGCATCACCACATTCGACACCGCCGACGCCTACGCCAACACCGCAGCGGAGTCGGTCCTCGGCCGCGCGCTGGACGGGACCAGGCGGGAGTCGATCGAGATCTTCACCAAGGTCTTCTGGCCCACCGGTCCCGGCGGACCCAACGACAGCGGCCTGTCGCGCAAGCACATCCAGGAGTCCATCAACGGGTCACTGACCCGGCTCAACACCGATCACGTCGATCTCTACCAGGCGCACCGTTATGACGTCGAGACGCCGCTGGAAGAGACGATGGAGGCGTTCGCCGACGTCGTGCACTCCGGCAAGGCGCTCTATATCGGTGTCTCGGAGTGGACCGCTGATCAGATTCGCGATGCCCACACGCTGGCACGGGAACTGCACATCTCGCTGGTCTCGAGCCAGCCGCAGTACAACATGCTGTGGCGGGTGATCGAGGGCGAGGTCGTCCCGACGTGTGAGGAGCTCGGGATCGGGCAG
>JBKPNJ010000116.1:0-14325 GCA_046732575.1 Actinomycetota bacterium | reverse complement strand
CGGGCCGCGTCGCGGTAGGTGTCGAGTACGACAGACGCCGGGATCTGCTCTGGGTCGCCGGCGGAGATACTGCCGAGGTCCGGGCGCACGATGCGGAGACCGGACGGCTGGTCGCGACCTACTCGTTCCCCTCAGCAGGGTTCCTGAACGACCTGGTCGTCACCCGTCGTGGCGTGTTCGCCACCGACTCGGTCAACCCGCAGCTTGCCGTCATCCCACTCGGCAAAGGGCACTGTCACCATGCTGCTCGTGGCGGCTCCGACCGTGGCCACTGCCATGCTCTGCCGCCGGCGTCTGCCGCGACGACATTGCACCTGACCGGCGACCTGACGTACCAGGCCGGGTTCAACCTGAACGGGATCGTCAAGTCCCGCGGCCGGCTGGTGGCCGTGCAGAGCAACACCGGCGAGCTGTTCCGCATCAACCGCGAGACGGGCAAGACGACGCGGGTGGACCTCGGCGGTGCACTGCTCAAGGACGGGGACGGGCTCGAGCTCGATGACGACATCCTGTACGTCGTCCGCAGCACTGATGTCGTCGATGTGGTGGACCTCGACAATGATGTGGACAGCGGAGAGGTCGACGCCGAGCTCACCGACAGCGACCTCGACTTCCCCAGTACGGCTGCTCTGGTCGGCGGCTCGCTGTGGGTGGTGAACCCCCGCTTCAGCACACCACCGACCCCCGAGACCAGGTACTGGATCACCCGGATCGACAACTTCGGCCACTAGCCGGGTGGTAGGCGCCGGCCGCGAACCGGGCAGGCCGGCTGCCTCAGCTGTCGCGTCCGGCATCCTCGGTGTGCAGTGAAGCGTGCGCCTCAGCGCCGATCCTCAGCAGGTCGGCTGGTATCGAACCGTCGATGACGCTCGCGGCGATTGCGCTGAGCTTCGTCGAGTGGTTGCGGGCATAGGCGCGAAGCAGCAGGAAGCCCTGGTCCATGTCCGTCTTGAGTCGTTCCGAGAGGACTCCCTTGGCTTGCTCGATGACTATTCGGGTGTTGATGGCCACCTGAAGATTCTCCGCGATGACCTGGTCCTCCTCCGGCGTGAACTGTGCGAGCAGGCCGATGGTGGCCACGTCGGCCAGAGCCTGACCCACCGCGATGTCATCGTCGCTGACGTCCTGGTCATCCGCGCTGAACAGGTTGATGGCTCCGATGACGGTGCCGCGCAGCCGCAGCGGCAGCGCGTAGATGGTCGCGAAGCCCGCTGCGCTGGCCTCGGCAGTGAAGATGGGCCAGCGATCGCGACTTTCGTCGAGGTCGAGGTTGACGACCTGTTCACCGCTGTGGAAGCTGTCAAGTCCCGGCCCCTGCGCGCACTGGAGCTCGAACAGCTCGAGCATCCGCGTCTCTTCACTGGTCGACGCCAGTACCCGAAGATTTCCACGCTGGTCGGTCAGAGTGAGTGCTGCCTCCTGCGCGGGCAGCAGGTCCACGCTTCGTTCGGCCAACAGGTGCAGGAAGTCGAGGAGGTCGAAATCGGTGACAAGCGAGTCGGCGAGCTCGACGAACGTGCGGACCAGCCGCTGCTCTTTGCTCACGCCGGGAGATTGGCCCTCGGTAGCTGCAGGCCGACTCGATTGCGGTTCAGGCATGGAGAACTTCCTCTGCATCGAAGCGCAGTCGCCGGTCGACCACGTCATGGGCTAGCTCCAGCACCTTGCGGTCACTCGCGTATGCACGTGCGCGGAGCAGTAACAGGGCCTCGCCAACCCCGACTCCGGCCTGGGCGGCGATCATTCCCGTTGACTGGGCGATGACCGGGCTATATGCCGCGCCGCCACTCAGCTGCGGGTGCAGCCCTTCTCCGCCGCTGCTGGACTGCAGCCGCAGCATGATCTCGGTGGCCGCGTCCGTGAAGGCCAGCGCCTCGTCCAGCTCGTCGGCGTTCAGCATCCCGGGTGAGTCCCGATACAGATCGAGGACACCGAGTCGGACAAGGCCCACCTGGAGGGGGAACGCGAAGATCGCCGCGATCCCGGCTTCGAGCACTGCCGCACCGTAGTGCGGCCACCGGCTCACTGCTGTCCGGCGAAGATCCGGCTGCAACACCGGCCGCCTGGTCTGAGCCGCCTCGACGCACGGTCCCTCACCAAGCGTCAGCTGCAGATCTTCCATCCGGCGCGCGGCCCCGTCGGTGGCAGCGACGATGCCCACCGGCCCGGTGTCGTTGATGAAGACCAACCCCACTCCGGTCACCGGTAGCGCCCCCGCGCAGGCAGCACACAGCTGTTCGGGAAGGGATCGTGTACCGCCGGCAGCGGTCAGTTCGGCGATGATCGCATTTGTTCTCGTGGCGCTCATGGTCTTCCGCCGGGGGTTCCGGTAGCGCGGACGTGACGACGGAAAGATGCCATGGGAACCCATCTGAAAGCACGAAGAAGATCGGTGGACCTGCCCTGGTCAGTATGCTCTACATGCGGGAATTGTCCAACCTCAGAGTAGTCAGACATTCGCGTACAGTGAACCCGCCGCTTCTCCGATCATGGGCGCCCCGGGGACGAACTCCGCGCACCGCTATCCAGTCTTGTCCAGTGCGAGAACCCCCCCGGCCCCGCTACTCACTGTGGGTAGTTGAGTCACCGTTGGTGACAACGTGGAGTGTTCGCGGAGACCCTCGCCCGAGCGGAGAGTTCTGGACCGTCTGGTGCAGAGCATCGTTGACCTGCTCCTGGTGCCGGCGGTCGCCGGAGAACCCGATGCGGAACAGGGACCCGAGCGAGTGTACGTTCGCTCGGGTGATCCGGCGCGTGGCAGGAGTGGTGGCGTCGGCGCGGCCTGCGGTCAGTTTGGAGGCGCCCTGATGCGGGTCGTCCTGCACGGAGTTCGTGGCTCGACGGCGGCGCCCGGGGTCGACTTCCTGCGCGTCGGTGGGAACACCTCGTGCGTCGCGATAACGCCGCGCGGATACGACGCACCCACGTTGCTCCTCGACGCCGGCACCGGGCTTTCGGCTGTCAGCATCGCGCTCGAAGGCGCCGCGTACCAAGGCGACATCCTGCTCACGCATCTGCACTGGGACCACGTGCAGGGGTTGCCGTTCTTCCGGTCCGGCGACCGTGACGACGCCAGGGTACGACTGATGCTGCCGGCACAGTGCGGGGCCGTGCCCGAGCGGCGTGGATCTGCCGCTGAGCTGCTGGCGCGGTCGATGTCACCGCCGCACTTCCCGATCGGGCCGGAGGGGCTGCGGGGCGACTGGACCTTCGAGGCCGTGGAAGCAGGCCGGTTCACCGCGGGCGGGTGTGAGGTGACGGCCCTGGAAGTACCTCACAAGGGCGGGCGGACCTTCGGCTACCGGATCGAGGCCGACGGCACGAGCCTCGCGTACCTGCCCGACCACCATCCAGCGGTCGATGCGGAACCCGGCGTGGAGCTGGCACGCGGCGTCGACGTGCTCTGCCACGGTTCGATGTTCGCCGACTCCGAGCGCGTGATCGCTCACTCGTACGGCCACGCGACTATCGGTGAGACGCACCGGCTGGCGCGGGACGCCGGCGTGGGGAGGCTGGTCATGGTCCACCACGCGCCGGCGCGCACCGACGACCAGGTCGACGCCCTCGCTCAGCATTTCTCCGGCGCCGAGCCGCCCGTCACCGTCGGACGGGAAGGCGACGACGTCATGAGCAGCCTTCAGCACTGAGCTGCGATGGGCACATGACGTCGGCGACGCGCCAACAAGCGACTGCGAACATCGTTCAAGCGCCATCCGACACTTATTCGGCGTCATCCGACAGTTGTTCGGCACGATCCGACAGTTGTTCGGCCCCACCACGACGTGACGAGCGTCGCGAGGTCGGGTTGCGGTGGATGTCACGTCTGTGATGCAGAACACCACCGTATCGGCGGTTCTGTGGCGGCAGAGCCGCTCAAGACCCGTCGGACCGGGTGACCTGCGAACCGATGCTCAGGGAAGGATGGGTCCGTCTCAGTCGTGCCGACGCCCCTTCCATCAGCGCGACCGAAGGGGCCGCCTCGGTCAGGGCGTCGAGGAAATCGGAGCCCGACACTCGAAGCAGCCGTGAGGGCTCGACCGTCTTGACGGTGGCGGTGCGGGGAATGCGCTCGATCAGCCCGATCTCGCCGAAGTAGTCACCGGCGACCAGCTCGCCGAGATGCTGCGGGCGCCCGGCCTCGCCATGTGCCGTGACGCCCAGGCGTCCCGAAACGATGGCATAGAAGGCATCGGCCTCCTCCCCCTCGCTCACCACGGACTCATCGGCCGCCACCTCGACGTACTCCGACGCACCCGCCAGCTGCTCGAGAGCCCCCACAGAGCTGGACGAGAACAGGTCGCACTGCTCGAGCAGGGCGACGCGCGGCGCCAGCTCCGCACGGCGAGCGGCCGCCTGGCGGTCCATCACCCTCAGCGGCGGCACACCGAGCAGGCATAGGGCCGGCACGGCTGCGCCCACCAGCCACAGCGTCGCATCGAGTCCGAATGCGTCGATGCCGAGCGGGGTGACATAGGCGCCGATCACGATCGCCAGCAGGACCAGTGAGAAGAACGCCCCGAACACTCTCGCCATCTGGTCGCTGGGTAGAGCCCGTTGCAACGCGGTCATAGCCAGTACGTCGACGACGAGCGTGCCTGCTCCCCTGACCACCTCGACGACGAAGCCAACCGCCGGGCTGGAAGCGACGAGGAAGACCAGCGTCGGGGCGCAGTAGAAGAACATCCCCACCAGGATCACCGGACCCAGACGCGGCAACCGCTCGATCCGGGTGACGAACCCGGCCATCAGCACGCCTCCCACGCCCAGCCCCATCAGCAGATAGCCATACCCCTCGGCGCCGGTGCCGAGCACGTCCCTGGACAGGATGACGAACTGCACGGTGTCCACGCCGAAGACGAAGCTGGCGACGACGCTGTACGCGACCAGCACGGCAGCGGTCTCCGAGGTCACGATCGCCTTCACCCCCACCAGCATCTGCCGGAACGGGCCCGCATCACCTCCCTCGGTGACGTCAACCGGCTCGCTCCGAGAGCGCACCCGGCTGACGATGACCGCCGACGCCAGGAAGCTGGCTGCGTTCACAAGGATGCAGACCCACGGTTCACCGACGAGCAACAGCAAAGCGCCGATGGCCGGGCCGGCGATGACGAGAACGTTCTCCAAGGTGTTGCGCAGGGCGTTGGCCGATCCCAGGTCCGTTTCTCCGACCACCTGCGGGGTCAGCGCCGTCGCCGCTGGCTCGTAGACCGTGCCCATCGTCGACGCGACCGCCGCAGTGACGATCGCCAGGGCCACCGGCGCGTCCACGGCGGTTTCCAGCGCCAGCAAGAGCATCACCGCCGTCGAGGCGAGATCGAGGACCACCATCAGCCGCACCCGCTCGAACCGCTCCGCGAGCACTCCGGCATAGGGGCTGAACAACAGCGCCGGCACGAAGCGTCCGATGGTCGCGGCCCCCACCCACGCGGCCGAGCCGGTCTCGTTGAAGATCCACACCGTCAGCGCGACGTTGTAAGCCCACGAACAGGCGACGGAGATCATCGTGGCCTGCATCAGCAGCCGGAAGTCCCGGTGCCGCAGGCTGGTGAATAGGCCCGGCCGTTTCATCGCAGCACGGCCAAGGCACGCGACGCGGGCACAGCCGCTGCATCAGCACATCTGTGCACCCGGCTGTCCTCCCTCGCGCGTCCGCCTTCGGGGCGGATGTCAGGTCGCACTGACACCACCGATGCGCCCCTCGCGGAACGCATCGACGAACAGGGCATGATCCTCACGCGAGCTCCGTGCATACTCCATCGCCCAATCGACGATCTCCTCGACGAACTCCGACTCATCCGCACCGACCGACGACGCGATCGCGTGCTCGGTCTGGAAGTCGACGAGCGTCTGGTCGCTGTCGGAGTCGCTCACGCAGTGCACCTTCGCGGTCGCCCGGCCGAGGCTGACCAGGACCGGCTCGATCTGGTCCGGCTCGGTGATGTCTGCCCAGTCCAGATCGGCCTCGTACGGTGACATCTCGTCGACGACGTACCCGACGTCGCCGACGGTGGTGTAGCCGAGGAACGGATCGGCATGCACCTGCAGCGCACGCTGGCTCACTGTCGTGCGATGCCCCTCATGCTCGAAGTACTTCCGGGCCTTCGGCAGATCGACGATACGGCTCACCGCAGGCACATTGCCCTGTTTCATCGACAGGACGACGTCATTCTCCAGGGCCTGGTTGAAGCCTTCGATCAGCACGTTGTACGCCGGCAGGCCGGCGCTGCCGATACCGAACCCGGCCTTGCCCACGATGTCCTTGACGACGTAGAAGGCATCGTGGCGCTCGCGCTTGGACTCAGGAATCGTATCGATGTAGCGGAGGAAAGCGTCATAGACGTCGTGCTCCTCCGCCTTCTTGAGCCGTCGGACGCCCGAGCGTTCGGTGAACCGCCGCTCATACTCCAGCACTGAGCTCAGCGAGTCGAGCATTCCGATCCGGGTCGACGTGCGCGCCTTCTGGAGCACGTGATGGATGATGCCGTCGGTCGTGTCCAGCTTGAGCGCGAACTCCTCGTCGTCCTCACCTTCGACGTAGTGACGGACCTGGCCGACGTAGGCCTGGAGAAACGCCCGACCCAGGTGGCGCAACGTGTCCTCAGGTAGTGCCTTCTGCCATCCCATCACGGCCAGGCTGGCGACGAAGCGCCTCAGATCCCACGAGAAGTTGCCCAGGTACGCCTCGTCGAAGTCGTTGACGTCCAGCACCAGCATGCCGTGGGAGTTCATGTACGTGCCGAAGTTCTCCACGTGCAGGTCGCCGTGGATCCAGATCCGCCTCGTCTTGTCGTCGGCCCAGGGATCGTTGAAGCCCTCCAGGTCGGCGTAGAACAGGCAGGCGCTGCCGCGGTAGAAGGCGAACGGGTCAGCGGCCATCTTCCGGTACTTGATCCGGAAGCCGACCGGATCGGCGGCCATCAGGTCGGCGAACGCGTTCTCGAGGACGTCGATGATGTGGTGCTGTCGGCGTGCTGCAGTGCGCTGACTCTGGGCCTTGGCTGCCATGTCGTCCTCTCGGGCTGTCGTCTTTGCCTGCGCGGGTATGCGGGTCTGGGAGCGTCGCGTCGAACCATCATCGGCAGAGCTCGAGAACCCGGAACGTCATGCCCGCATGTTGCAGCCGGGCGAGAAGAGCGTCGCCCATCGCCTCCACCGTGGTCAGCTGACCCGCCCGGGCAGGCAGATCGTCGCGGGCCAGACACATCGCGGACTCCGCCAGCATCTTCGCTGTCTCGTCGTAACCTGGATCGCCTCCAGAGACCTCGGTCACCACCCGGCTCCCGGCACCGGTACCGACGAAGCGCACCCTGAACCAGGAGTCCTGCCGCCGGCTCTCCGACGGTCCGTCTCGCACGCTCAGCAGCGTCAGCAGCCCGGCCCGGGTGGGAGCGGCGCGGGCCAACAGGCGAACGGCAGAGAGCCCTCCGACGACCGCCGCCACTGCCGGCAACCCGCCGACGCTGACGTAGTGGCCGTATCGAAAGTCCGGCCCGTACCGAGCGCTTGCGCGAGCGGATCGTCGAACGACCGACGGGTCGATGGTGGGCAGCCTCAGGGCCCACCGGTTGGTTCCCGGTTCCCGGCGAAGGTTACGGCGTACCGCACCCACCCTCCGTCCGTGGACTCCTGACTCGTTTCGCCTGCGCTCGGCGGCCGCGGCCGCAGCCGGTCGGGAATCGGCGAAGGCGGCCATCGCCGAGCGGTACGTCCCTGCGGACAACCGCGCACGTGCCCGCACGAAGCCCTCTACCTGGAGCGGGACTCCCTCCGGCAGGTACCGCAGCGTGAACCACACACCGAGATCCGGCGGAACCGAGTCGAAGCCACAGCTGTGCACGATCCGCGCTCCGGAACTCCTCGCCCGCTGGTGATGGCGGAGCCACATCCGGTCGATGAACTCCGACTCACCACAGATGTCGACGTAGTCGGTCCCGGCGTCCGCGCAGGCCGCAACGAGCGGCTCCCCGAGGGTCGCGAAGGGTCCGACAGCGCTCGCCACCACGTTGGCGGAGCTGGCCAGGGACCGCAGCGAGGACGGGTCGGTCACATCGGCGTAGATCGCGCCGACCGGCACCCGGGCGGCGGACTGCTCGGACAGACGCCGCGCTACCCCGTCGAGACGGCCCGGGTCGCGCCCGGCCACCGCCCAGCGCATGTCCTCCGGCGCATTGACGGCGAGGTACCGCGCGGTCAGGGCACCGGTGAAACCGGTCGCACCGATCAGCACGATCTCGTAGGGGGCCATCGCTCACCGCATCGCGGTCGTGGTCGGGGGGAACCGGTCAGGCCGTTCCTATCACGCGGAGTTCATCCGGACACTATTCGACGGGCCGACCCGGTCAGGCATCGATGACGATCGGCACGATGATCGGCCGACGCCGGTGCGTGTTGCTCGCCCACCGGCTCACCGTTCGATGGATCAGCTGCTCGAGCTGGTGTGCGTCACCGATGCCTTCCTGCGCCGCCTTGTCCAGAGCCGCGCTGATCAGCGGTACGACCGCGTCGAACGTGGCCTCGTCGTGGACGAATCCCCGGGCCAGGAAGTCGGGCCGCTCCGCCAGCTTCCCGGTCTCGGTGTCGACTATCGCCACGATGGTGATGAAGCCCTCCTCGGCGAGCGTACGGCGGTCCTTCAGCGACGCCTCGGTTGCTCCACCGACGGTCATCCCGTCGACGTAGACGTAACCGGCCGGTACCTTTCCTGTCACGCTGGCCCGTCCGTCGACCAGATCGACGACGACGCCGTCCTCGGCGATGACTACGCGTTCGGATGGGACTCCGGTCCTGATCGCGAGTGCCCCGTTGGCGACCAGATGCCGCCACTCGCCGTGCACCGGCATCACATTGGTCGGGCGGACCAGGTTGTAGCAGTAGACGAGCTCCCCGGCGCTCGCGTGCCCGGAGACGTGCACATTGGCGTTTCCCTTGTGCACGACGTTCGCTCCCCAGCGGGTGAGTGCGTTGATCACCCGGTAGATCGCGTTCTCGTTGCCCGGGATCAGCGAGCTCGCCAGCAGGACCGTGTCACCGGGCCCGATCCTGATCATGTGGTCACGGTTGGCCATCCGTGACAGCGCCGCCATCGGCTCGCCCTGCGACCCGGTGCACACAAGGGTGATCTTGTTGTCGGGGAGCTTCTCCAGCGCCTTGAGGTCGACGACCAGCCCACCGGGGACGTTCAAGTAGCCGAGCTCGCCGGCGATGCCCATGTTGCGCACCATCGAGCGTCCGACGAACGCGACCTTGCGACCATGTGCGCGGGCGGAGTCGAGCACCTGCTGGATCCGGTGAACGTGGCTGGCGAAGCTGGAGACGATCACGCGTCGCGGAGCGGTCCGGAACACGGTGTCGATCGCCGCGGCGAGCTCGCGCTCGGAGGTCGTGAAGCCCGGGACCTCTGCGTTCGTGGAATCGACCAGGAAGAGCGAGACGCCCTCCTCGCCGAGCCTGGCGAACGTGCGGAGGTCGGTGATGCGCCGATCGAGCGGAAACTGGTCCATCTTGAAGTCGCCGGTATGCAGCACCATGCCCGCGGGAGTACGGATGGCAACAGCCAGCCCGTCCGGGATCGAGTGGTTGACCGCGACGAACTCGCAGTCGAACGGACCGAGCTGCTGTCGCTGTCCTTCGGCGACCTCGACGGTCGTCGGGGTGATGCGATGCTCCTTGAGCTTGGAGGCGATGAACGCCAGCGTCAGCTTCGAGCCCACGACCGGGATGTCCTTCCGCTCACGCAGGAGGTAGGGCACACCGCCGATATGGTCCTCGTGCCCGTGCGTCAGCACGATCGCCGCGATCCGGTCCAGGCGGTCCCGGATCCAGGTGAAGTCCGGCAGGATCACGTCGACACCCGGCTGCGTCTCCTCCGGGAACAGCACGCCGCAGTCGACGACCAGCAGACGGTCCCCGTACTCGAACACCGTCATGTTGCGCCCGATCTCACCGAGACCGCCGAGCGGCACCACTCGCAATGCACCCTTGGGCAGGCGTGGCGGGGGGCCGAGCTCTGGATGAGGATGGCTCATGACACGACGCTACCGAAGTCGGCTCCGTAGCCGGCCGACCAAGCCGCCCCGCGCGTGCTCCTCCCTACCCTCAGTCGTATGACTCATCCCTACTGGCCGCTGTTCGACCTGCGTCTGAGCACCGGCGACGTCTCGCTGCGACCGATGAACGAGGCCGACCAGATCCCGCTCGCCCATCGGCTTCCCGCCGACGTGGAGCTGAACCCGGCGGCGACCACGTACGCCGTGGACGACGACGTCAACCGCGGCATCGTGATCCACCAGAGCTACTGGAAGGCTTACGGGACATGGCACCCCGATGCGTGGCGGCTCAACTTCGCGGTTCTGCTCGAGGGTGAGCTCGTGGGTGCGCAGGAGCTCGAGGGCAATGACTTCCCCCGGCTGCGGACGGTGGACACCGCGTCGTTTCTCGTCGAAGCCGTACGCGGCAAGGGCATCGGCAAGCAGATGCGCCGGGCGGTCCTCGGACTGGCCTTCGGACCGATGCAGGCGGAGGCCGCGATCACCTCCGCCTGGCACGACAACCGTGCATCCCTGGGCGTCTCGCGAGCGCTCGGCTACCGCTCGAACGGAGAAACACTCGACCGGCGTGGAGATGGCAGGGACACGATGGTTCACCTGCGCATGCTCCGCTCCGACTGGATCGCCAGCGGTGCGTCCGACTCGGTGACCATCAGCGGATTCGAGGAGTGCCGGCACCTGTTCGGCATCAGCTGAGATCACTACCGCCCAGGGCTTGAACCGCCGAGGCGAGGGTCTAGTGGGGCCGCCAGGCGTCGTCGTCCTTGGTTCGCACCTCGACTGCGCGCGGCAGCCTGCTGTCGGCGAGGTGCTGGATCGTCACCGCCTCGAACACGTCGCGCAGGCTGCTCCGCGCGGCTATCCAAACCCGCTGCAGGACCAGCGCGGAGTCGTTGTAGCTCACGCTTTCCGGGCGCAGGCCGTAGACGCTGACCAGCGGACCGTCGACAGCCCGGATCACATCGGCGATGGAGACCTCCCCGGCGGGCCGGCCGAGCCGCCATCCTCCGGACTGCCCGCGCATGCTCATCACGACACCTGCGCGACGCAGGTCGGCCAGGATGGCCTGGAGGAACCCGTGGGGGATGTCCTGGAGGCGGCCGAGCTCCTCAGCCGAAACCGGCCCATCGTCGGTGCGCCCCGCGATCTCGATGAGCGCACGTAGGGCGTAGTCGGACTTGGCCGAAACCCGCATGGTCGCCAGTCTGTCAGACGTTCACTGAGTGTCCGCGGACAACGGCACCGGCACCGTATGGTTGCTGGAATGCTCCCGAGAACGTGAGAAGGACGCCCATGCTGCCTGCCAGACCCTCGGCGGTTCGCGGCGGTCTCGTCGCGCTGACGGTCCTCGCCCTGCTGGCGGGACTGAACGCGGTCGGCGGTGCGGCGGCCACTCCCCGGCGCGATGGTGAAGGGCCCCCGGTGGCGTCGACCGAAGCGGGTACGCCCCGTGCCGAGGTGCATGCTCCGGTCCCCACTCTGCACTGGAGAGAGTGCGACTTGCCGTCTGGCCCGTCCCAGTGTGCGAACGTGAAGGTTCCGCGGGACTACGACCATCCCTACGGAGCCAAGACGACGCTTGCCGTTTCCCGCGTGCAGGCGCTGGACCCCACCCGGCGCATCGGAACGCTGTTCGTCAACCCGGGTGGGCCGGGTCTTCCGGCGTCGAACTACCCGTGGCCTTTCGTGTCCGATCTCGGTCCGCACATCGTCCAGCGCTTCGACGTGGTGGGAGTCGACCCGCGCGGGGTCGGCGACAGCGCACCCCTGCTGTGCCGTGACCCGTCTCCGGACACCCCCCATCCGGGCCGGCATGTCTCCTTCCCGTACACGCCGGAGGAGATCACGGCATGGCTGCACTTCGACGCCTACGTGAGTCACCTCTGCGCCACCCACAGCCGGCCGATCCTGGACCACATGAGCACGGCCGACACCGCACGCGACATGGACCTGATCCGGCAGGCGCTGGGTGAGCCGAGGATCAACTACTACGGCCTGTCCTACGGTACGTACCTGGGCGCCACTTACGCGGCCCTGTTCCCAGGGCGTATCCGCGCCATGGTGCTCGACGGAGTCCTGGATCCGGTCGCCTGGGCCACCGGCCGCAACGGCCGAGGTCACCGCGTGCCGTTCACGAGTCGACTCCGCAGTGCCGTCGGTAGCTGGCAGGCGCTGACGACTGCGTTTGACGAATGCGACCGGGTCGGCAGGAGCCGGTGTCGCCTCGCCGGCCATGCGGCGTACTCGTGGCATCAGGTGATCCACCGGCTCAGGCAGGGACCGCTGCGCTTGGGCCCCGACTTCAGGTTGCGCTACAGCGATCTGGTCAGCCTGACGCTCGGCGAGCTGTACGAGCTCGCCACCTATCGTCCGCTGATGAGAGCCATCGCATTCGTTCACGACCAGATCGTCGCCACCACCGGGGCTCGGGCGGTGGTGGACGCAAGGTCCGCGTACGAGTGGCTGAAGACCAAGGTCAGACAGTCCCGGATCCACGGACCCTACGTCTTCGGGAAACGGCGCTTCGACATGTCCTTCAACGGGATCGCCTGCGCCGACAGCATCAACCCGTCCAGACCGCGGGCGTGGATCGGTGCGACTCGTCGGGCTGACCAGAGGTCGCCATGGTTCGGAGCCGCGTGGGCATGGGAGTCGTCGGCGTGCGCGAGATGGCCGGGATCCTCCGCGGATGCGTTCGGGGGACCGTTCCGAACGCGAACCTCCGAACCCGTTCTCATCGTCGGCAACACCCACGATCCCGCCACCCCGATCTCCGGAGCCCGCCACCTCAACATGCTGTTCACCGGATCCCGGATGCTCACCCTCGACGGTTGGGGACACGGCGCGCTCGGCACCAGTCGGTGCATCACGAAGAGGACGCAGGGCTACCTGGTGCACGGGACGCTTCCGCTACCCGGCAGGGTTTGCAAGGAGAACAAGCAGCTGTTCCCTCGCCGGTCCGCCGGTTGACCCCTCCCGACCAGTCTGGGTCTCTGGACGATGTGACGCGCCGGGTCACCGGCGCGTCCGGGTCACCATCACCGGAGTCCGAGGCCGTGGTCGTGGGATGCGCGCGGCGCGGGCGTCCCCGACGACTGCTCGTCGAGCACCGCGACCAGGATCAGCGAGACCGAGATGATCCCTGCCAGGGTGGCCAGCGCAGCGACCGTCGACGGCTCCGCCCCGAAGCACTCGGCCAGGGTCTTGGTGTTGGTGAGCACGATGAGGGAGCCGGCGGCCACCCCGAGGATCCGCGCCGGCAGGTGCCGGACCAGCCAAGCGGCGAACGGCGCCGCGACGACTCCGCCGGCCATCAGGGCGGCGACCCAGGACCAGTTGACCGCCTGGCCTCGCAGAGCCAGGAAGAAGCCTGCCGATCCGGCCACCGCGACAACGAACTCGGAGGTGTCGATCGAGCCGACGACCTTGCGCGGCTCGAGACCTCCGGACGACAGCAGTGAGCCGGTGCCGATGGGTCCCCATCCCCCTCCGCCGAGCGTGTCGATGAGACCGCCGAACAGCCCGAGCGGCATCAGTAACCAGGCGGACAGCCGACCGCGGAACTCGGGGCGGCGGCCTCGCAGCGCCAGGAACCTGTAGATGACATAGATGCCGAGCGTGAGCAGCAGTACAGCGACCCACGGAGTGGCGACTCTGCCATCGATGTTGGACAGCATGGTCGCGCCGGTGAACGCTCCGGCCGCGCCGGGCACGGCGAGGATTCCCACCGTCCTCCAGTCGATGTTGCCGAGCGTGGAGTGGGAGATGCCGGAAACCAGGGCGGTGCCGACCTCGGAGAAGTGCACAGCAGCCGAGGCCGCCGCAGGTGCCACTCCGGTCGTGACGAGCAGTGTGGAGGTGGTGACGCCGTAGGCCATGCCCAGGGATCCGTCTATCACCTGGGCCAGCAGACCGACGAGAGCAAGGAGTACCAGCTTACGCACCGACCGGTTCCCCCTTGACCACTTAGTCTAGTAAAAAACTAGTCTAAGCAGCCGGTTCAGGTGGTGTCAATCCGTGGGATCGACGCCTGACTCCGTGCGCCGGCGTCTGACTCGGTACCGACCACACCGGGTGGTGATCCGACCGGATGCCCTTCAGCTCAGCGCGGAGCGCGCCGCTTCGACGAGCCGCCGGCGGAGCGGGTGCCGCCACCGGTTCGCCGGCCCTGACCGGCACGGAGAAGCTGCTGACCGTCGCGGCCGTAGCGCTTGGGGCTGTCCGCCTTGCGGCCGGCACCGGTTCGGCGCCGCGATCCGCCCGTGACCTTCCCGCTGAC
>JBKPNJ010000115.1:0-17145 GCA_046732575.1 Actinomycetota bacterium | reverse complement strand
GTTACCACGCGGAGACCCTCGATGAGGCGTACCGCTCGCGCTCGGGCTTCGGTGTGGCGGAGTTCGAGCTGACCGGATGGGTCACGTCGTACGCGACGATCGCCGCCGGCGAGCTCGACGTCGTCACTGACACGGTGGCGCGTATTGCGGGTCATGGGCCCTTGAGCCCGGAAGAGCATCTGGCCGCCGCGCCGGATGCCCTAGCGCGCCTTCGAGCTCGACTCGACGGTTCATGACCGGCGCGCCTCGACCGGCGGGGGCCGGAGAAGCTCTCAGGGCAGGATGCCCTCACGCCGGGCGAGTGCGGCGGCCTCGGTCCGCCCGCCGGCGCCGAGCTTGGCCAGGATATTGGAGACGTGCACGCTCACCGTCTTGGCGCTGATGAACAGGTGCCGTGCGATCTCGGCGTTGCTTCGCCCTTGGGCCACCAGGACCAGCACCTCGTGCTCACGGGGGGTCAGCACCGCATCGCGCCGGGATGTCGCCGAGCGTCGCTCGGGGCCGGCTCGGCCAAGAACGCGCAGCTCCGCCAGCAACGGCTCCGCGCCAAGGCGCTGCGCGACCTCACGCGCGGCGGCGACCGAGGCGGCAGCCTCATCGAAGCGGCCGACTGCGCGGAGCACCGACGCCAGCCGGGCCCGTGAGCGGGCTGCCTCGAACACGTGGCCGAACGCGTCGAACAGCTCGACGCTCGTTCGCCAGGTCTTGACCAGACCGTCCTCGTCCGGAATCTCTACCCCCGTGAGCCAGCGCAGCCGGGCATGCTCGGCCGACACCCGGCCGAGCCACGCGGTCGCCTCGGGCCCGAGGGTGCGGCTGCCCCTGGCCTCGTCGGCGGCGGCCGACGACGCCGCTACGAGCTCGTCGCCGAGCGCCGCCAGCCCGGGGCGCTCCTGGGCAGCGGATCTCACCGCACGTCCGCACAGCTGGCCGAGCAGGAGGCCGCTCAACCGCATCCGTGCCTGGAAGTACTCCTGCCGCCATATCTGGGAGACGGTGACCACAACGTCGTTGTAGGCAGCGGTGGCGGCGCCGATATCACCACGGTCGCCATGCAGGTCGATGGCGGCGCTGCCGCACAGGATGGCGATCATCCCGTCGAGGTGCCACGCGCCCCGCAGCCCCGAGAGTGTCTCGAGCGCCTGCTCGTGCCCCCGCCCGGCGGCCACCGACAAGCCGACGCCTGCCAGCGTGGCCTCAGCCAGCGCCGGCGGGGACTCACCGGACACGTTCACCACGTCGAGCACGTAGTCCCAGTCGCCACTGACGTAGGCCACCACCCCCGCCATCGCCCTCGCGTCGAACCCGTAGGGCGCCCAGGGGCGCCCGAGCTCGACTGCGCGGTCAGCCGCGCGGCGGAAGACCGAGAGCGCCTCCTGGATCCGTCCGAACTCGAAGTGCTGGATCGCGAGGGCGAACAGTCCGCGCAGCTCCTCGGTCGGCTCACCGGCCAGACGCGCCTCCTCGATGTTGCGTACCAGCAGGGTCCTCGACGACTCCGGATCTCCCCTGCGCTGCTCGATGTGCGCCATCGTTGTGGTGACGTCGGCGAGGACGTCGGGGAGCCCGAGCTGTTGCCCGATCTGCAGCGCCTCTTCCGACCAGCGCACAGCTTGGTCGTCGCGGCGGTGGGCGGCGTTGGCCCGTGCGTGCAGGCTGAGCAGCCTGGCACGCAGCGGAGTCGGCGGCTCCGCAGGAACCAGGGGCAAGGCATCGGTCGTGGCTCGGAGGACGTCGATGCCCGAGTCGGTGATCAGGCCCACCCGGGCGAGCGCGAGCAGCAGCTGGGCCTTCTGAAGCGGCGGCGTATCGGGGCTCAGCTGCGAGAGCTGGTCCTGCACGAGCGCGACGGCACGGTGCAGGTGGCCGGCGGCGGCAGCCGCCTCACTGGCCTTGATGGACAGGTCCACGGCGTCGACCGGGTCGTCCCCGGCGCTGCCGTCGACCCTGGCCAACAGCTCAAGAGCCACCTCGTAATGCCGGGCAGCCTCATCGGGGCCGGCGAGTGCCATCGCCTCGTCACCGGCCCGCACGCTGGCATGCAAAGCGGTGACCCGGTCGTCCGCCGCCCGGGCATGCCGAGCCAGGTCCGCCGCGGATCCGCGGCCGCCATCCGCGGACAGGGCCCGGGCGTACGCCGCGTGCAGTCGAACCCGCTCGCCGGGGAGAAGGTCGTCGTAGACCGCCTCGGCGAGCAGTGCATGACGGAACGCGTAGCCGTCGGGCTGCACTGCGACGAGCACGTTGCTCTCGACCGCCGAGCGCAGCCCCCTGTCGAGGACCGCGCCGTCCCTGTCGACAACGGCAGCCAGCAGCGAATGGGCCACCCTGCGCCCGGCGACCGCTGCTGCTCGGACCACCGAGCGGGCTTCGCTGTCGAGCTGGTCGAGCCGGACCAGGAGCAGCTCGGTGAGGCTGTCGGGCAACGAAGAGGTCACACCGGAAGACCCGGCGGCAGCCACCAGCTCCTCGGCGAAGAACGCGTTGCCCTCCGCCCGCTCGACGATCCCCCGCACCGAGGGGGCTGAGATCGGTTCCGGGAGCAGCACTCCGACCAGAGCGCGGACGTCGTCGTCGGACAGTGGCGCGAGGTGGAGCCTGCTCACCGCGGGAAGCCGGGACCATTCCGCCACCGCGGCTCGGAGCGGATGCCGGCGGTGCAGGTCGTCGCTGCGATAGGAGACCACGACCGACACCGGCCCGGAGAACGGTCGAGTGAAGAAGAAGCTGAGCAGGTCACGGGTGGATCTGTCCGCCCAGTGGATGTCCTCGATCAGCAGCAACAATGGCGCCGCCCGGCCGAGCCGGTCCAGTGCTGCGTGCACCGATTCGAAGAGCTCGGCGCGGTTGACCGGCTCGACGCCCTGCCCAGAGTCGGGCTGCTCGGCAGCGGGCAGTAGTCGGGCCAGGGCAGGAAAGCTCTCCACCAGGGAGGCGGCCAGTCCGGGAGACTCAGCGGCGAGCCGCACGAATACCTCGGTGAACGGCAGGTAGGGGGAGCTGCTGTCCCCGAAGTCGAGACAGTGACCGACCAGCACTCTCCATCCGGTCGCGGCGGCGCGCTCGCGCAGCTCTGCCTGCAGCCGGGTCTTGCCGACACCCGCGTCCCCCGCCAGCAGCACGTATCCGCCGGTGCCTTCCGGCGATCCGAGGCGCACCGCGGCCATCAGGCGCTCGAGGTCGCCGCTTCGCCCGATCAGCGGTGTCCGACCAGCCGGCTGAGACGTCACAGATCCATTCTGACCGCCTCCACCGACAGGCGTGCCACCGTCTTCGCCGTCGTTGCCGGTCAAACGGCAGCGACGATGCCGGCGGCCCGGTCGGTGGAGGCGGTCGTCTCGGTGTCAGGCAAGGCCTCCCGAGTCATGCCGCGCGATACCCCTGATCCGCCGGTACGCACTGCGCACATGGCGGGGGTTGCGGACCAGCTCGGTGTGACGGGGGTTGAAGCGCTCGCGCCGGTAGGCCAGCTCGGCGTCGGGGAAGCTCACGACGATTCCCTGGGAGGCGATCCATCGGATCTCTGACATGTCCGACATGGTGGTTCTCCTTCGCAGACTCGATCTCTGATGCATGTGAGACTGCTCTGCTAAGGAGGCCCCACACATGGGGAAGTTGTCCTATCTCGGTGGTGCCCTGGCTGGATGCGTCCTTAGGTCTCGGCGTCGACCGGCGGCACCGGCGCCTGGCTGGTGAACTCCTGCTCGTCGCCCAGCCAGTCCGCCGAACCTCCCCAGCGGCGTCGCAGCGAGCTCGGGAATCGCGATGTCGGGGAGGTCCCAGTGGCTTTCCGGCCGAGGTTCGTCAGTGAGCGTCGTTTCCGAGGAAGCGCCGTTCCACCGAGGCGAGTACCGAGTAGAACGGGTCGATCATGTTCCCCACCCGCAGCCGGCCCACCTGACCGAGCAGCTGGTAGGCCTCGGTCCGGCTGAAGCCGTGGAAGCGCACCAGCCGATGTACCAGATCGACGTACGCCGCGCGGGCGCAGGCGGTGAGGTCGTTGCCCTGGAAGCATCCGATGGACCCGATGGTCCGCGCGGTGTTCAGCTGTGGCAGCGTCACGAATCCCGCTGCCTCCGCGGCCAACGGCCGGCAGCTGAGCTCCACCTCGGCCTCGATCTCGATCGCGGCCCCGGTGATCTCACCGTCGCCTTGCGCGGCGTGCGCGTCTCCGAACGCGGGTAGCGCACCGCTGGTGTTGACAGGGAGGACAAGCGTGGCTCCTGCCCTGAGGTCCGGCAGGTCGACGTCACCGAGGTACTCAGGAGACTGCGAGAACGACATGCGGCGCTCCCGCCGTGGCGCGACACCTACCGTCCCCAGGAACGGCGCGACCGGGATGGTGATCGCTGTGCCGTCCGAACGCACGAACTGCGCCGACTCCTGGTCGTAGGACAGCAGCCGGCTCTGCGGCACCAGTGGATCCTGGAGCGAGAACTGCTCGTGCGAGAGGGCACCGAAACCGCCCAGCAGACCGGTCCACGCCGTGCCGTCCCGGGGACTCGCTTCGATCCGGTGGATCTCGATCGCCAGCGCGGCCCCCCGCTCGGCGCCGCGTACGTAGACCGGTCCGGTCACCGGGCACGCACCCCCGAGCCGTTCGATCACGTCGGCGATGTGCAGACCCGCCGGCGCACGCTCCTTCACCAGCCCGCACAGCGAGTCGGCGGTCTCGACGACGAAGCGCTCGCCGGGATCCACCTCCGCTACCGGCTCTGCGTCGGGATCGAAGAAGAGTGTGACCCGGTCCCGGGTGATCCGCTGCACGAGACCGCCTACGACCCGTACCGCTGGCGGAATGCCGCCGCCGCCGCCTCGAAGCACTCGCGCGGACCCCGGAGTATGCCGGCGCCGATCTGGCCGCCGTCCTTGCCGGCCAGGCCCCCGTCGATCACCGGCAGGACTCCAGTGTCGAGCACCTTGAGGATGTCGATGCCCACCGGACTGCCGCGGAAGCCGAAGAAGGGGATCAGCTGGTCCGGATGCTCGCCCACCGTGATGTCGTACATCGACTCGTTCATCGCAGCCATGCTCGCGGCACTGCCTCCCTGGTACGCCTGGAGTCCGAAGGCGGCGGCCTGCGCGAAGCCGCCGAGACCGACGGTCTCGGTGATGTGGCTCTCGCCGCCGATCCACTGGATGTCCTCGGCGCTGTAGCCCTCGAAGAGCTTGCAGCTGACTTCCGGCTCCGGACCCAGGAACCACTCGTCGCCGAGGCCCGATACTCGAATGGCGAAGTTTCGGCAGCTGATCGTCATGGCGGTCACCACGCTCGACCCGTCGATGTCACGGGCGGCGTCCGCCGTCGACTTGGCGGCCGCCATCGCGAGACGCAGGAAGAAGTAGTCGCTGTCATGCAGGAATCGCAGCGCAGTGTGCACGTCCTCGCGCTGTCCCTCGCAGGCCAGGTCCACCAGGTGAGGGGTGAGCTCCCGGGCGAACAGGGTGGTGGCGGCGGTGTTGCGACTGTGCAGCTCATCGCCCATCCGCAACGCCCGGCCGATGATCGGCTTGAGGCGAACGCCGCCGGCTCGACGGACGGCGGACCGGAGAACCGGTGCCAGCCGCTGCTCCAGGAAGCGCAGACCACTCGCGACGTCGTCGTCGAACACTCCGTAGTTGAGGCGCCGGCGAGACTCACCCTCGTAGAGGTTGCAGAACGCCCGGTTGCCGTGTGCGACGTTGTCCACCACGAACACCGGCATCGACGCGGTGTAGACCCCGGCCACCGAGCCGACGCAGCCGTGGTCGTGGGTGGCCGCGAGGTGGATGCGTCCATCGGACAGCTTGCGGTCGGCATCGGCGGGATCCGCCGCGAGGCCCTCGTAGATGGCCGCGTACATGACGGCGTTCCGTTGTCCGCCGAAGTAGTCGCTCCAGGGCATCGGCGCGCCGGAGGTCAGGACCGTGTCGGCAGTCATGCCTGGGACCGCTGCACCGGCCGGGAGTACGTCGACCAGGACGGGATCGGCCTGGGTGAGGCGGTCGAAGGCGGCCTGGTTGGCGGTGGTCGTATCGGTAGCGCGCACAGGCGTGAGCCTCTCGGGTAGGAGGTGTCGTCACCAGAGCTGGAGGTAGCGATCCCGTTCCCAGGAACTGACGACTGTGTTGTACTCCAGCCACTCG
Source organism: Actinomycetota bacterium (assembly GCA_046732575.1). Classification (GTDB taxonomy): domain Bacteria; phylum Actinomycetota; class Actinomycetes; order Propionibacteriales; family Nocardioidaceae; genus JBKPNJ01. The sequence continues at coordinate 11,019 of JBKPNJ010000115.1, read as the reverse complement.
GCCTTCTTGGCGTTCAGGTAGGTCGTGTGCACTTCGTCGCCGAGCACCTGCCGGGCGAAGTCGCTGGCCTCGAACTCCACGATCGCCTCGCCCAGCGTGGACGGGAGCCGATGGATGCCGCCGGCGGTCAGGTCCTCGTCGCTGATCTGATAGGTGTCGATGTTCACAGGGTCACCGGGCTTGAGCTCGCGGCGGATGCCGTCCAGCCCGGCCGCGAGCACGAGCGCCGTCCCGAGATAGAGGTTCGCCGCACTGTCGGCGATGCGGACCTCCAGGCACCGGCGGTTGACGGGCAGCCGGAGCATCAGTGTCCGGTTGTTGTAGCCGTAGGCACGGAACACCGGTGCCCAGGAGATCTCGTTCATCAGTCCTCGCGGCAGCAGCCGCTTGTAAGAGTTGACAGTCGGTGCCAGCACGGCGGTGATGGCGCCTGCGTGCTCCAGCACGCCTGCGGTGAAGTGGTACGCGATCTCCTCGTACCCCTCTTCGACGGGGATCAGCTCACCGCTGTCGTGCGTCTCGGGCGCCGTCTCGAACAGGTTCCGTCCCGACTTCTTGTCGGCCAGGCTGAGGTTGAGGTGGGCACCGGAGCCGAACGCCGTTTGCGTCGGCTTGGGCATGAAGCTGGCGATACAGCCCAGAGACCTCGCGACGTGCTTCGCCATCAGCCGGAAGGTGATCATCCGGTCGGCCATGGCCAGGGCATCGGTGTAGCGGAAGTCGAACTCGTACTGTCCGTCGCCGCCCTCGTGATCGAAGGAGTAGACATCCCAGCCGAGCTCATTCATGTAGTCGACCATCGGCTCGAGGAACCGGTCGGCGAGCATGGTCGTCTCGAGGTCGTAGCCCCGGGTCGGTGTGTTGGCCGTGTCCTCGTCGATCCAGGGCACCCAGTCATCACCCTGGCGACGCAGCACATACAGCTCGGGCTCGACACCCATGTTGCAGCGATAGCCCATCTCCTCCGCGGCCAGCATCTGGCGCTGCAACAGCCGGCGGAAGTCATGACTGTACGGCTCGCCATGCAGGTAGAGGTTCGCCGGCGCGATCGCGTAGCGCTGGTCCCAGGGAAGCACCGTCAGCGCGGACAGGTCCGGGACACCGACGCACTCGTCCTCGTTGGGCCCGAGCTCCCCCATCCCGTCGAGTGCTCCGACGGTGTAGAGCTCCGATCCCGCCGCCATGTCCTCGAAATGGTCGATCGGCACGCACTTGGACTTCGGCACTCCATGGATGTCGACATATGCGCCGAAGACGTAGCGGACCCCCTTCTCGATGAGGTCCCGCTTGGTCTGCGACAGATCACTCATTGCGTCTCCGTTGGTGAGGGTTGACAGTGGCGGCTTCAATCTCGGGGTTCGGGGCTAGCCGGTGACCGCCTGATGGCGGAGGAGTCGGCCGCCGCCCACGGTGACGAGTACCCCGCGCAAGACCCCTTCGCCGTACTCCGAGCCGGAGTTGACCGCGAGCGTGCGGCCGATGCGCACCGACCCGCCGGACTCGTGGATGTGACCGTGCAGCGTCACCAGCGGCTGCACCCGCTCGATCGCCTCGCGAACCGCGGTCGATCCCACCGGGGCGGTCAACTGCGCACCGGCAGAGGTCTGCACCGCCATGTCGTCGGTCAGCATCGGCGCGGTGTCCAGGCGAGAGTTGTAGGGAGGTACATGAATGTTGAACAACGCTGTCTCCGGGTTGTCCAGGTGCGCCGTCATCCCCGCGATCCGTCGCCCGATCTCGTCCTCGGTGTACTCCCGATGGGTGTTCCACGGCGTGTGGTTGGTGTAGCCGGTGCTCAGCATCTGGTGCCCTGGTGCGACCTCGACGATCTCACCCTCGACGAAGCGATACGTGTCCGAGGCGTGCTCGCGCAGCACGTCGTCGATGATGAAGGGGTCGTCGTTGCCGGGGGCGTTGAGGATGGTGACCCCGGTGCCGCTCAGCTTCTCCTCTGCATAGTCCAACCAGCGCTTGACCGTGGACACGACCACCTCGGCGAAAAGGCCTTCGACGGCGTCGGGGTTCTCGGCGAAGTACGTGTACTCCTCCGGGCTCATCCGCCGGGTGTAGAGGCCGCTGTTCCAGGCCCGCTTCTCGAAGTCCTCGATCGCGTCGGCGCCGATTGTCTCGTCACGGCCGTGCATTCGGGCACGGAAGGAGCCGCCGGCGGCCTCGACCACCGGGATGACGATCTTGCCGCTGATGTCACCGCCAAGCACGAGGACGTCGGCCCGGTAGAACCGAGCGGCGTTGACGAACTTCTTGAAGCAGATCTCCGAACCGTGCAGGTCGGAGGCGAAGAACAGGGTTGTCCCCTCGTCCTTCGTCGACCGGCCCGACCTGCGAAACAGCGGCATCAGTACGTCGCCTCCCGCTCGTCGACGTCTTCCCACCATTGGACGCGTTCTCCGAGCCGCCCACGGACCCGCCAGGCGATCGTCTTGGGTGCCACATCGATGGCCCGCTCGAGTGTGCCCAGCCGTTCGGGGAGGGTCCCGGCCGGGTTCGCCGGTGTGTCGACGGCATCGCCGCGATCCGCGAGCCACTCCCGCAGGCGGCCAAGGTTGCGAACCGCTGTGTGGTGGAAGCCCCAGTCACCGGCCAGGCAGCCGGCGATGTAGGACGCGTCGATCGCCTCGTCCCCGGCGTCGGACACCTCAACGGGATGGCTGCTGAACAGCACGCTCAGGTCAACGAGGTCGTTGGGAGTGAGGTTCACGATCTGCAGCTTGGCCAGCAGCAGGTCCTCCAGCGAGATCGTGATGTTGTGTCGCCCGGTGCGCTTTCGCACGTCGATGGTGTGGTTGAACTCCAGCTGTTCGACGAAGACATCAATGTCGATGTCGGTCGCGGGGTTGGCGAACGAATACCGTCTGCCTTCCATGGCAACCAGCAGGTCGCGGTCGATGACGTATCCGCGCGCCTCCAGGAAGCGGCGCATGCCCCTGCGCTGCTTGCCCGGGACGATGAGGTCGATGTCCTTGGCGACCCGGCCGCGTGCCTGCATCGCGTGCGCGGCTGCCGCGCAGTGCATCCTGATGCCCGTGCTGCCGACGACGCGGAGCGTCACTCCCTCGTGCGCTGCACCGGTGACGAGCTCGATGGCCTCGTCCTGCAGCTGCGTCCAGCTCGCGGGCATCCCGGTCTACTCGATGGGGATCTGACGGAATGCCAGGTCGAGGTCGATGCCCTGCCGGCGGCGGTAGATCAGCGCGCCGATGTACCACGCCGCGCCGGCGACGATGACTCCGAGCATGATCCAGAACTCTTTGGTCACATGGTCGGAGTCGATCAGCGGCCCGGCGGCGATCGGGTCGTTCCACAGCAGGTAGATCATGTACGCGAAGAACACAAGGCTGACCGCACCGCTGATCGACATCAGCGGAATTCCCGCGAGCGTTACCCTTCTGGCCGGTGAGGTGTCGAAGAACTGCCGCCGGGTCTTCGGGAAGATGATGGCCGACGCCATCACCGCACCCCAGACGACGAGTAGGACCTCGATCAGCGTGAGGAACGCGATGGCCTTGTAGGCGATGAGCCACATGAACACGATGGAGCCCGCCGTAGAGGTGCCGATGGCCACCACGGGGGTGTGGAAGCGCTCGCTCACCCAGCCGAGCCGGTCGGGGGCGACGCGGTCGAACGACCAGGCGATCATGCTGCGCGTGGTGTAGGCGAGCTCGGCGGGGATCCAGAACCAGATCCACGCGACGAAGGTCGCCATGATGATCACCGCGAGCACGACGTTCGACGTCAGGATGCCGGCGAGAACTGTGAAGTACGGCGCCGTTGTGGTCGTGTCGCCGGTGCCGGTGATGAAGTTGTAGGCGATCGCGCCCTGGAAGTCGTACCCGAACGCACGGTCGGAGAGGACAGCGACCAGGGCGATGAGCAGGCCGGAGGCTATGACCGCTCCCAGCATCCCGAACAGCTGGGAGCGCTGGATCCGCTTGACCTCCCCGCCGATCCCGATCGACTGGACCGCCCCGAGCAACGGCAGCAGCGGCCAGACGATGAACTTGACGCTCTCGGAGAGGCTGACGTCCTGTACCACGTATCCACCAGATGTGGCGCTGTCGATCACCTGGTTGTAGTCCAGGCCGGTGAGGCTGGTCAGGTTGTCCTGGAAGGTGGAACGCGACCCGAATGCCATCGCCAGCACGATGACCAGTGTGCCGGCGACGGCGATCAGGAAGAGAATGCGCTGCAGAGAGAAGTAGCGCCGTGTCCCGGATGCCAGCAGCGCTCCAGCTGCCAGCAGGAGAAGCGTTCCGATCCAGAAGATGCCGTTCTCACTGGCGACCGAGGTACCCCACCTGGTCAGCGTGTCGTTGGACGACACCAGCCCGACGGTGGAGAAGAACGACGAGAGCCCGACGGTGACGATCAGCGACGCGGCCAGCGCCGCGTAGTACATCAAGATCACTGTCTCGATCAACGACAGGACGAATGCCACGCCGGGGTGGATCGTCCGGGACAGGAACACATACACGCCGCCGGAGCGCGGGAACACCACCGACCAGAAGTAGAAGGTGGTGGCGACGAAGAGCATGCCCAGTGCCGCAAGCAGGGTGGAGATCCACGGCTGCGCGCCGGGATAGAGACTGGGTCCGTAGAACTGGTTGAACGCGATCGCGATGCCGACCGAGACCAGACCGATGTTGAAGATGAAGACATCGATGGTGCTGCCGACGCGGATGAGACCGGACGCCTGTCTCGAGAAGACCCCAGGTGCTGTCGGTGCCGGTGGACTAGCGCTGCGCTCAGCCATGACTTCCCTCCCGGGGGACACGACGCCCGTCGCTCCCAAAGAATCGCCGATTCAGGAACGATGGTCAAGCCATTGCGGTTAGAATCTGGCGAACTTCGAATCCCTTGAGCCACCGATAGCCTGTTTTCGACCAAGGAGCCATCGTTTACCCAACCACGCGAGGGGGGAGCCGGAGTGGGGACCACTGGGAAGACCAGAGGCGTCGACGATCTGGACCGACGCATCATCACCATGCTCCAGTCCGACGGTCGGATGGCGAACACCGAGATCGCCCGGACGCTCGACGTCACCGAGACGACGGTTCGCAAGCGAATCGCCAGGTTGCTCGACGAAGGCCTGATCAACATCGTCGCGGTGCCGACGCCGACCGCCGTGGGCATGAGTCTGTCGGCGATCATCGGGATCTCGGTCGACCTCACGGCCCTGCACGCCATCGGTGATCAGCTGCGGGCATGCCCAGAGGTTCGCTACGTCGGCATGTCCGCGGGCCGGTACGACGTGATGGTCGAGGCGTTCTTCACCGACCAGGAGCACCTGCTCGAGTTCGTGACCGACACGCTCGGCACGGTGGAAGGGATCGAGAAGGTTGAGACCTCGATCATCCTGAAGGTGGTGAAGTTCTCCTACGAGTGGGAGATCGGGTAGGGGGGTCCGCCGGCGCCTTGCCTGCTACTGCAGGTAGTTCTCCACCTCGCCGACAGGCCGGACGTGCGCAGACTCCGGGTCCTGCCCAGCTGACTGCGCGGCCCGCCGCTGTCGGAGCAGGTCCCAGCACTGGTCCAGCGCACCCTCCAGCCGCCGCAGCTGCTCGCGTTCAGCGTCAGCGGCCAGGTCGCCGTGTTGCAGCTTGCTCCGGAGCTCGTGCTCCTCCTTGACCAGCTCACTGACCCGGCCGAGGATCTCGTGCTCGTCCATTGTCGGCCTCCGTACGGGTGTCGCCCGCGCGCTGAACCTCGTCTGTCCGCACCATCCTTGGCCAATCTGGCCGAGCGGGCAACCGGCCCCGCCCTGGCCTCAGTTGGTCAGGACCGCGTCGAAGTCGACAGTCGGTCGCCCGGGGGTGGCCAGGTTGACCACCTTCACCGTGTGCGTCCCCGAGCCGAGCGCGACCTGCCAGGTCATCACCCGCGGTCGAAGTTTGGCCGCGTACGTGTCGACGGTCGAGCTGAGCACGCCGTCAACGCTTACCTGGAACCTTCCCCGGTCCGGCCCCTTCGCCATGACCAGCGCGAGGTGGGTCGCGTCGCCCGCCGGAACGGTGACTCTGGCTGTCACGAAGCCGTTGGGGTCTGAGGACCTGCTCACCGTGCCGCGCGACCAGCACGCGCATCGCGTGGTCGCCCAGTCGCCTCCGTAGCTCAGTGTCGGCACCAGCCGGTCCCACACGTTGTCGACTTTGCCGTCGTTCTGTGTCACGGCGATCAAGCCGCCGTGCACCAGGTTCCGAGTGGTGTTCCCCGCGGCGTCGCTTGCCTTGACGGTCCAGCCGGTGGGCTGCCAGGCACCGCCGCCACAGTCGTTGTTCCAGTTGGTCCCGTACGGACGCACGGTGGTCCTCCTGCTGTGGCGCAGGAGCGTGGAGTCGCCCTCTCCGACGGTGTGCTCGACGACCGTGTAATGGACGGCGGAGGCGTTGTCGGACCCGGTCCAGGAGAACTTCTCAGGTGCGTTGAGGCCGTTGGGGCATCCCTGCTGCGGGGGGAAGCTCTTGTCGATCGAGCGGCCCACCAGGAAGCTGGACTTCATCGGCGTCCGTAGCGTCGGCGCGGTGACGTCGGGTGCCGACTGCGCCGCGGTGGGCAGGACGGCGAACCCGAGCGCCGCCAACGTCGTGAGTGTTCCGATGAGCTTCATGGTGACCTCCCCCTAAGCGACGACCGTGGCCGGTCGTCGGTGCTGCTGCCGCCCCGTGGATGGTGCTCTGGACGCGGTCTCAACTGTCCTGATCGTGGCATGTGACGCGGCCAACCCTCGGCGGCATCACCGGTTTCGCCGAACGCCGTCACTCAGCGTGAGAGGCGCGAGCGTGGCGCTCCACGGCGCGCCGTACCAGGCCACAGTCCGATTCGTCGACCAGTCCGAGCTCGCGGGCATGCTCGGCGGCGGCCACGCTGTCCGACACGAGCAGCATCGGTACCCCGAGAGCCGCGAGCTCACCAACGATGCGGCGCACACGCTCCCTGCGCAGCGGGGACTCGGGGGGCACGTCACGGATGTAGATCGCTCGTATCCGGTGCGGGAACGCACGTGCCACGGCCGCGTAGGCCTCGGGATCGTGCTCACCGCTGTCGCCGAAGAGCACCCAGCACGGGCGTGGTTGTTCCTCCAGCAGCCCGGTGATCGTCCTTGCCTTGAACGCCACGCTGTCCTCGCGGAACAGCCAGCCGCCGGTCGGACCCCAGTCGGTCATCAGCAGCGGACCCTCCGGGAAGCCTCTGCGGGACAGGAACCGCTCGATCACCGGATGCAGGTTCCAGGCGCCGGTCGAGACGTAGAAGATATGAGCTCGTTCACCCGCCCCCCGCAGCAGCGCGCTGTACAGCTCCGCCGCGCCCGCCACCTCGGTCCGGGCATGCTCAGGAACCAGCAACGTGGTTCGCACCGCATCGACCAGGCGCGTGAGCCCGGTGTGGATGACTGTGTCGTCGATGTCGCTCACCACGCCGAGGGTGGCTTCCGGGTCCACCACGAGCAACCGACCGAAGTTGGAGTACCCCTTGTCTCCGGTCAGCCCGAACATGACCGGATGCCACCCTGGTGGCAGGCCGGGCAGGCGGAGGTGCAGCTCGACATACCCCTCGGGGCCGGTGACAGCGCTCGCCTGCTGTCCGGCGACCTCGACTGTGACCTCCTCACCGGGTACGTCGACGCTGAGGAAGTGCGCCACCGAGGCGAGAAGGGCGGCTCGGGGCCTGTGCCGCCGGGAGTCGGCCGTTCGGCTCAGCAGCACCCGGGCCCTGAGGTGGGCCAGCTCCGGTGTCCCGTGCGACAGGTAGGGCACGACCACCGGACACCAACCCGGGCGCCGGCGTAGGAGGGCACAGAGGCGGGAGTCGGCGATCCGCTCCAGCCCAACGACCCACGTGGCGAGCCGGCCGCGCAGCCTGGACGTCACGGGTGACCCGGCAGTGAGATGGTTGCTGCGGTCTCGGCCGCCTCGTACCCTGCGAGCGCAACCTCCAGCGCTCGCAGGCCGTCCTCGCCGTCAGCGCAGGGACTCAGGACGTGGCCGGCACGGATCGAGGCCGCGAAGGCGTCGATCATCGCCGCGTCGACGTCGTCTCCGAACGGCACCAGTCTCAGTCCCCCACCTCTGCGGTCGCTGACCAGCCGCAGTGACTCGGCCATGTCGTTGATCGAGAGGGAGCCCAGGGTGCCGATGACGCGGAGGTAGAAGTCGTAGTCCCATGGGTTCCCGGCCGGCACCGACCAGCTCGGGTCGATGCTGGCGACCATCCCGCCGTTGAAGACCAGTGACATCAGGGCGGTGTCGTCGACATCGAGGTTCCACATCAGTGAGCCCACCTCGGCGGCTACCCGTTCAACCTCTCTCCCGCTGAGATGCCGCATGACATCGGTGATGTGCACCGAGTGGTCGATCAGGGCACCGCCTCCGGACTCCGAAGGAGTGGTGATCCATCCGGGGTACTGAGGCGGCAGGGGTGGGCGGCCCCGGTTGCCGCCGACCATCGCGACGAGGTCGCCGAGCTCGCCCGCGAGCAGAATGGACCGCACCTGCTGCACGAGTGGGAGGAAACGCGTCACGAATGCCGTGTGAAGCTGCACCCCCGCCCAGGAGCAGGCTTCGATCATCGCCCGGGCGTCCTCGACGGTTGTCGCGATCGGCTTCTCGCACAGCACGTGACGCCCCCGGGAGGCCGCGAGCTCCGCGAGCCGTCGATGCTCCACTGTGGCACTGCAGATCACCGCAGCCTCCACGTCCGGAGACTCCAGCAGGCCCGACACGTCCCTGTGATACGCAACGTCGAACTCGTCGGCGATCGACCGGCCGAGTTCCGGCGTCGGATCGAAGACACCGCTCAGCCGGGCGCCGGGTGATCCGGCCAGCGCGCGTGCGTAGGACCACGCGTGCGGCCGGTGGGCGCAGCCGATGATCGCGACCCCGAGCCGATCCGTCACGACAGGCCCCAGACGGTGAGGTCGACCGGTCCCCCGGTTCGCACCGACTCCGCAGCGGCCAGGGCCGTGCGCAGCGCGGTGAGACCCTCGACGGCCGGCACCGGCGAGGGGGCCCCCCTCCGAACCGCATCGGTGAAGCCGGCCAGCTCGGCCCGGAAGCCGCGGTCGCTGAGCGGGTCGAATGCGACGGAGTCCCTGGCGGCGAAGTGGGCGACACCGCCGGCGATCTGGTCGTAGTCCCAGCTGAGGCGCCCCCCGGTGCCGATGATCTCGGTCGAGACCTTGAACCCGTGCGATGCCGGGTGGGCCCAGCTGGCCTCGACAAGCCCCATTGCTCCGCTCTCGTACCGGACCGTGGCGAGGACATACGTGGCCGGGCCAGCGTCGGTGTCCGCTCCCACGGCGTGCACCCGGACCGCCGGGCTGCCGACGACCCAGGACATGAAGTCGAAGCTGTGCACGCCGAGGTCGACCAGCGGACCCCCCGACTGCTCTGTGTCCGCCAGCCAGCCGACCTCGCTCCAGCCGGGGACCGACGTGGTCATCGTGTGCGTGACCATCCGTAAGGCGCCGAGGTCGCCGGCCTCGATGGTGTCCTTGGCCCGGCGGTGGTCCGGCTCGTACCGGCACACCTGCCCGACCATGAGGAGTCCCGGCGCCGACTCGGCGGCCCGCACGATGCGTCGTGCGTCGGCAAGTGTCCGTGCGATCGGCTTCTCACACAGCACATGCAGCCCGGCCTCCAGCGCCCGAACGGCCAGCCTGGCATGGGTCGACGACGGTGTGCCGATCGTGATGACGTCAAGCCCGGCCTCGAGCAGCTGGTCGAAGTCGGCCAGCGCGACAGCGCCCACGCGCGCGGCGAGCCGCTGTGCCTTCGCCACCACCGGGTCGGCCACGGCGACGACCCGGACTCCCGGAAGAGCCGCGTAGGCGTTCACGTGCGCGTTGCCGACGAATCCCGCCCCTGCCACGCCGGCCCGCAGCTCCGCCACCATGGCGAGAAACTAGCCGATCCCCCAGCGGGGGGCAGGGCGTCCCGCGGTCGCCGGCCGGTCGTCGGTCGGGGTCTCTACCATGTTGCAGAATGTCGGGGGACGTGATCCGTCGAGAGGACCTTCCGGCATGACACACACCGACGTAGCAGCCGATCTGGCTCGCAGCTCCGACGAGGGGGCTCCGGAAGAGCTCGAGCTGCGCCTCGAGCAGCACCGGGTGGAGCTCACCGCGTACTCCTATCGGATGCTCGGTTCGGCGTTCGAGGCCGAAGACGCGGTGCAGGAGACGATGATCCGCGCCTGGCGGAGCTTCGACCGCTTCGAGGGCCGCTCCGCCTTGCGATCGTGGCTCTACCGCATCGCGACGAACGTGTGCATCGACATGCTCAACGGCAGGCAGCGGCGGGCCCGGCCGATGGACCTCGGACCGGCCCGCACGCCCCACGAGTCCTCCCTCGGGGCCCCGCTCCCGGAGGCAGCCTGGATCCAGCCGATGCCCGACAGCAGGATTCTCCCGGCCGGCGGCGACCCGGCCGACCTCGCAGTCGAGCGCGAGACGGTCCGGCTGGCGTTCGTCGGCGCACTGCAGCACCTCCCCCCGCGTCAGCGTGCGGTGCTGCTGCTGCGCGAGGTGCTGCGCTGGCAGGCGGCCGAGGTCGCGGAGCTGCTGGACATGACCGTCGCGTCGGTCAACAGCGCCCTGCAGCGTGCCCGGGCGACGCTGGCCGCGGGCAACCTCCGCTCGACCGACGCCTTCGAGCCCTTGGACCAGGCGCAACGCGACCTTCTGGACCGCTATGTCGACGCTTTCGAGCGCTACGACATGGACGCCCTGGTGTCGTTGCTGCACGAGGACGCGACGCTGTCGATGCCGCCGTACGACTTGTGGCTGCGGGGCCGGGCCGACTTCCAGCAATGGCTGGTGGGGCCTGGCTCGGGCTGTCGGGGCTCGCGGCTGATCCCTGTTCCGGCCAACGGCTCCGCCGCTTTCGCGCAGTACCGTCCCAGCGGCCCGGGCGGACGGCACGAGCCGTTCTCGCTGCAGGTGGTTGAGACGTCAGGGGGCCGGATAGCCGCGGTCAACGCGTTCCTCGACACCGAGACCCTCTA
>JBKPNJ010000114.1:0-25152 GCA_046732575.1 Actinomycetota bacterium | reverse complement strand
GCTCGAACCCCCCGTCTGCGGCCTCCAGCAGTGAGCCCCGCCATTGCCACCACACCCATGGCAGCGGCGCGCAGGACGCTCGGCTCGGGACGGGCGAGGAGCACGAACCCGACGACGGCAGCCAGGCCGAGCGCCGTCAGCCCATGTGCGCGCACCCCGCATCGACGTCCGACCAGCAAGAGGAAGCTCAACATCAGCGTCAGGTTCGACCCGCTCACCGCGAGCAGATGTGTGAGTCCACACGTGCGGAACTCCTCGACCGCCGTCTGCGGCATGTCCGCGTCATCGCCGTCGACCAGGGCGGGAACCAGCACACTCTCGACCGGACCGAGATCCGCGGCCGCCTCCCGCAGACCGGTGCGCAGCCTCGATACGACGCGATTGACCGCTGAAGGTTGTGACAGGGTCTCCGGCTGACCCCGAACGACGAGGACCGCCGACAGGTCGGTGCTCTCCGCCACCCCGAGCCGGCCCTCTGCGTCGATGCGGCTGCCGAACTGCACATCGATCCAGCTCGAGTCGGCGATCACCAGCAGCGGTGACCGGACCCGCGTGGTCTGTCCCCGGCCGGTCACCTGCTCCGCCCGAGCCTCGAACAGCACGAACGGCGCGACGCGTCCCTCATGCAGCTGCGGATCGGAGGTCACCACGAGCCGAATCTCGACTTCGGCGCGTTGCTCGGCTAGCTCGGCGACCGGGCCCGTGGCGACACCCGCGACTCTGAGTACGGCGATGACCGCCGCGGTAGCGGCGACCAGCAACGCGACCGAAAGCACCCGCATGCCCAACCGCGACACCACGACCCCCGCCGCTGCCAGCAGCACCACGGTGATCGCTGCGGACCGCGAGGGCAGGCCCACCACCCATGCTGCGGACAGCCACGCGGCCACCGCGGGGAGAACCAGCCGCAGGTCGAGCTCCGGGTCCTGCGGTCCCGGAGCCATCTCCGCGGGGTCACACCGTCACCAGTGGCGCAAGATCCGCGAGCGTGGCGTCACCGATCCCGCTCACCTCGAGCAGCTCGTCGACGCTGGTGAAGCCACCATGCTCGGTTCGCCAGGCGAGGATTGCCGCCGCCGTGACCGGGCCTATCCCGGGTAACGACTCGAGCTCCGATTCGGAGGCCGTGTTGATGTTGACCAATGCCACCGGAGACGCCGCCGACGTGGGAAGGGGGACCGAGGACGTGGCCGCTGAGGGCCATGACACGGTTGGTACGCCAACCAGGATCTGCTCGCCGTCGACGAGGGGTCGGGCGAGGTTGAGTCCGGAGAGGTCCACTCGCGGTTGGGCTCCACCCGCGGCGTCGATAGCGTCGACCACCCGCGCACCATTGGCGAGCTCGACGATGCCCGGCCTTCGGACCTTGCCGGCGACATCGACGACGATCGTCGGTGCCGCGGTGTTCGCGGCAACGGCGGGGGCGGACGTCAGCGTGGCGGATGGATCCCAGCCGGGCGCCGTGGCGCCGGACCCGTCGGCGACAGAGGTCGCCGGTCCCGAGCCAACGGAGACGATCGTCGGCCGGACTGGGCCGACGGTGGGCACGGTGAGGGTCTGCGGGGTGGAGCGAAGCGCCAGCCAGGCACCTGCGGCGATCGCGGCCGCACCCACCAAAGCGATCACGGTGACATGGTGAGATCCCAGGCCGGCGCTGCCGCGCAGCGAGCTGGGGAGCAGGTCGCGGACCCGGTCGAGCAACCGGACGTCATAGGGCAGCGGCCTGGCAACATGCCGCGGCGACGGATCCGGCGACTCGCCCGCAGGAGCGGCGTGGTCATCGTCCGCCGGGCCGTCCGTCGGCTCGGTCCCTTCGACGTCGACGGAGTCGGTGGAGGCGTCCGGTTCAGTCGGTGCACCAGACCCCAACGCCGCCGCGGACTGGTGGCTCAGTGAGTCGAGTCGCCTTCGCGCGACTGCGACGACTTCTGGATCGACCCGGGTTCTTCGTCCGAACATGGCGCCACGCTAGGGGCGAGGACCCACGGCGGCGACGACTCGGCGGCGTCCTGTGGACAACCCAGCTGATGCGCGGCGGAGTGGAAACCGCCACCGGTTCAGCCGAGCGGCGGAGCTGGCGCGACGACGACCGCGAGCGTGCCCGGCCCGACGTGCGCACCGATCACGGCACCCACCTCGGAGACCACCAGGTCGGCCATGGTCGCCATCCTGCCGCGCAGCCGGTCCGCGAGGGTCCGGGCCGGTCCGGGGTTGGCAACATGGTGCACAGCGACGTCGACCCGCCGACCGTGAACCGCGTCGACCGCGAGCTCCTCCATCCGGCTGAGCGCCCGCGCCGACGTGCGTACCTTCTCCAGCGGGATGATCCGCCCATTGTCCACTTTGAGCAATGGCTTCACCGCGAGGACCGAGCCGACCAGCGCCGCGGCGGCCCCGATCCGACCACCGCGACGCAGGTGCTCGAGTGTGTCGACATAGAACAGGACAGTGGTGGCGTGGGCACATCGGCGTGCGGCCGTGGCAGCCTCGACCGCGGATCCTCCCGCCCGGACAGCCCGGACCGCAGCGAGTACGGCGAAGCCGGTCCCCATCCCGACCTGCCGGCTGTCGACGACCTCGACGGGAATCGGCGCCTCCACGGCCGCCAGCCGAGCGGAGTCATAGGTGCCGGACACTTCTGCCGACAGATGAATCGAGACGACCGACTCGGCTCCGGCTGCGGCCGCGGCCTCGTATGCACGCATGAACACCTGCGGAGTCGGACGCGAGGTGCTCACCGGTGTCTGCTCGTCCAGCGCCGCCGAAAGAGTCTGTGCGGTGACACCGGCGCCTTCGTCGTACGACGTCAGACCGATCACCACCTGCAACGGCACAACGGCGATGTCGTAGCGCGCCACCGATGCCCTCGGCAGCGACGCGGTCGAGTCGGTGACCACGGCGACGCGGCTGGGCATGCGGGCGAGACTAGCGCGACGGCAGCCGCCGCCCGAATCTCGCCGACCAGGCTGCGAGGGCAGCGATGTCAGACTGCTGGGATGCTGGAGACCTCATGCCTGCGGCTCCAACCCGCACCGGATGGTCGGCTACGCCCACGACGAACGCAGCCTGCTCGGCAGACCGACGCCGCTCCTGACGTCCGGGGACCTCAGACGACGAAGTTGACCAGCTTCGGCGCCCGGATGATCACCTTGCGAACCGGCTGACCGTCGATTGCTCGCTGCACGTTCGCATCGGCCAGTGCGAGGTGCTCCAGGGCCGGCTCTTCAACATCGGGAGGCACATCCAGCTTGGCGCGCACCTTGCCCTGCACCTGAACCACACAGGTGACAGTCTCCTCGACCAGCAGTGACTCCTCTGCGACCGGCCATCCCGCCCTTGCGACGGTCGGCTCATGACCCAGCCGTGCCCACATCTCCTCCGCGGTGTACGGAGCGACGAGGCTCAGCAGGATCGCCGCTGTCTCGACCGCTTCGCGCACGGCCGGATCGGCGGGGCCGCACCCGGTGTCGATGGCCTTACGAGAGGCGTTGACCAGCTCCATCACGCGTGCCACCACAACATTGAAGCGCTGCAGCTCCAACAGGTTGGTGGACTCGGAAATGACGCGGTGGGTCACCCTGCGCAAGGAGACATCCCCGGTGGCGGGATCGACGCCCGGCTGGCTCGTGACGTCGCCGGACAGCCGCCAGGCGCGCTGCAGGAACCGGACCGAACCGCTGGGCGACAGGTCGGCCCAGTCCATGTCGTCCTCGGGCGGTCCGGCGAACACCAAGGTCAGTCGCACGGCATCCACGCCGTACTGATCCAGCTGAACCCCCAGGTCCACACCGTTGCCCAGGGACTTGCTCATGGACTTGCCCTGGTTGATCACCTGACCCTGGTTCATCAGCGCCCGGAACGGCTCGACGAAGTCGACCATCCCCATGTCGTGCAGCACCTTGACGAAGAAGCGGCTGTACAGCAAGTGCAGGATGGCGTGCTCCACGCCGCCGACGTACTGGTCAGCAGGCATCCAGCGGCGCACCGCCAGCGGATCGAACGGCCCCTCCTCGAAGTCCGGTGCGCAGTAGCGCAGGAAGTACCACGACGAGTCGACGAACGTGTCCATGGTGTCGGTGTCGCGGCTGGCTGGCGCGCCGCAGCGCGGGCAGTCCACCGACACCCAGTCGGTCGCCGCCGCCAGCGGGGAGACGCCCTTGGGCGCCAGCTCCGGTCCACGCAGGTCCGGCAACCTCACCGGCAGGTCGGTGTCCGGCACGGGAACCTCACCGCACGCGTCACAGTGCACGATCGGGATCGGGCAGCCCCAGAAACGCTGACGGGACAACAGCCAGTCGCGCAGGCGAAACGTGACCGCGCTGGACCCACTCTTCCTGCGCTCCAGGTACTCGACGATCCGGGCCTTGGCATCGTCGATCTCCAGCCCATTCAGGTCGACCTCTTCGTTCGCCGAGTTGATCGCGGGTCCCGGCCCGGTGTACGCCTCACCGTCGAAGTCCTCGGGCGGCTGGACGGTGCGCACGATCGGCAGGCCGTACTTCGTGGCGAAGTCCCAGTCCCGTTGATCCTGTCCCGGCACGGCCATGACGGCACCGGTGCCGTATTCGGCCAGGACATAGTCGGCGGCGTAGACGGGTAGGTGCTCCGCATTGGCGGGGTTGACGGCGTACGTGCCCAGCGGCACCCCCGTCTTCTCCCGGTCCGTGCTCTGCCGCTCGATATCGCTGACCCGTTTGGTCTGCTCCAGGTACTCGTCGAACGCCGCCCGGTTGTCTGGGTGACAGATCTCGTTGGCCAGCGAAGACTCAGGTGCGACGACGAAGAACGTCGCACCGAACAGCGTGTCCGGTCGCGTCGTGAACACGCTTACCGGTTCCTCGCGCCCCCCGATCTCGAAGTCGACGAACGCTCCCTCTGACCGGCCGATCCAGTTTCGCTGCATGGTCAGCACCCTGGCCGGCCATTTGCCCTCCAGGGTGTCCATGTCGTCCAGCAGCCGCTGCGCGTAGTCGGTTATCCGGAAGTACCACTGCGTCAGCTCACGCTTGGTGACCAGCGCACCGCACCGCTCACACGCACCCGCGACCACCTGCTCGTTGGCCAGCACAGTCTGATCATTCGGACACCAGTTGACGAAGGACGCCTTGCGATACGCCAGGCCGCGCTCGAAGAAGCGCAGGAACAGCCACTGCGTCCAGCGGTAGTACTCCGGGTCCGACGTGTGCACCCGACGTGACCAGTCGAAGGAGATGGCATAACGCCGGAACGTCTCAGCCTGCGTTTCGATGTTCGCGTAGGTCCAGGCTGCGGGATGTTCGTTGTTGCGGATCGCCGCATTCTCGGCGGGCAGGCCGAACGAGTCCCAGCCGATGGGGTGCAGGACGTCATAGCCCTTCTGGAACCAGTACCGCGCGATGACGTCGCCCATTGCGAACGCCTCGGCGTTGCCCATGTGCAGATCCCCTGAGGGGTAGGGGAACATGTCCAGCATGTAACGCCGCTCGCGAGCCCCGTCGTCCGCGACACGGAAGGCGTCGAGCTCGCGCCAGACCTTCAACCACTTGTCCTGGGTGGCCTGCACGTCGTAGCTGCTCATGTCCTGCTCTCCCGCTCGTAGTCCTGCCTCATCGTCCTGCGTGGTGGCATGAAAAAACCCCTCGTCACGAGGGGTCGCCGCGCCGAGATCCTACTGATGTCAGCGCGGCTCGATAAGAAGCAGGGTCATCCTCACGGAACCGAGACTACCGCATCCACCGCGGGTGTCGCGGACCCGTGGATCCTTGACGACAGGGGTATCAGTACTACTGTAGTTCCTCAAGCACCACTGAAGTCCGTGGCGGAGGACCTACGGCGTGAGCAGCCTCGATGAGCACACCCGGCGGACACTCGGAAAGCTGTTACGGGAGCTCAGGCACCGGGAGGGTCTGACGCTGAGCCGGCTCAGCCAGCAGGTGGGCGTCAGCCAGTCCGCGCTCAGCCAGTTCGAGTCCGGACGTGCCGAGCCGTCGCTGGGGACGCTGTGGAGCCTCGGGCGCGCCCTGAACGCCTCGCTGTTCGACTTCTTTGCGGCCGAGCCCGCGCCGACGGTCAACGTCACCCGCCCGAGAGAGCGGACGGTCATGGTCCACAAGCGCGCCCGGTATGAGGCGGTGACCCGCAGCTCGCAGCGCAGGTTCGACCTGTTCCTGCTGTACCTGCAGCCCGGTGACGGACCGGTCCGCGAAGCGGTGTCGCACGCCGGCGAGGAGAGTTGCGTCGTCCTGAGCGGATGCATGGACGTCTCTGTGGGCTCACAGACTCATCGCCTCGAGACCGGCGACGGCATCTGGTTCATCAGCGGTCAGCCGCACACCTTCGCCGTCGTGGGCGACCGCGAGTGCGTCAGCGTCTGGGCCGATACGCTTCCCGACCACTCTTCGGGGGCCGATGCGCAGTCGGTCTTCTCAGGCCGTAGCAGTCACATCCGGCGGGCGCAGCGGTGACGGCAGCACAGCTGGATGAGGGAATCGTCTCAGCCGTTCGCGGGCTCCGGATCGATGCGACCTACATCCGGCACGTGATCGAGACCCTCACCGCCATCGGTTCGAGCCCCCTCGGCTTCCGCACCACCGGCACGCCGGAGGACCAAGCGGTCGCAGCCTTCGTCAGCGCGGAGCTCCGCGAGATGGGGCTCAGCGACGTCGCCGTCGAGGACGTAGACGTCGACGGCTGGCGGTTCCATTCAGCGTCGGTGCGGGTCCTCGGCGCGGACGCGGCACTTGTCTTCGAGGGCTCCAGCTTCGGCGGAGTCCCGCCCACACCGGATGGCGGTGTGACCGCCCGTCTCGTCGACGTCGGCGACCCGACCCGCGGTGCGCTGGACGACCTCGATCTCCGCGGGGCGATAGCGCTGGTGGATTGGAAGCGCAAGGACATGTCCCCGTCGGTGTTCGTCCTCGAGCTGGCACTCCGCGGCATCGCCGGAATGGTGGTGAACTGCCCCGCCGGCGGTGCGTGGTTCCAGGGCCCCGACGCGCTCGGTGCGTTCGACGGAAGCTGGCCGGTGGGAGCGCCAACGATGGTCATGCTGCGCAAGGAGGATGCCGTCCGGCTCCGTGCCGCCGTGCCCCCCGTCCAGGTCACCATGACGCTCGAGGCCGACATCACACGGCACGCTGCCGGTCACAATGTCGTCGGGTACCTGACCGGCGACGCTCCTGGGCCGATCGTCGTGGGAGCACATCATGACGCGTGGTTCCGTGGCGCCTTCGACAACACCAGCGGCGTGGCAGCGCTGCTGGCGATGGCAAGAGCGCTTGCCGCCGGCCATCGGCGGCCACGGCACGACATCTGCTTCACCAGCCGCACCGGGGAGGAGTACGGCCTCACGGGGGAACGCTTCGACTGGTGCATCGGCGCGTGGCGCCAGATCCATACCACCCATCCCGACTGGCAAGCCGACTCGCCGTTCCATCTGTGTCTCGAGGCATCCGGCCATCCTCGGCTGCGCACGATCGTGGAGGCTCCGGTGGAGCTGCGGTCGTGGGCACGTCGTGTCTGCACAGCGGCAGCTGCAGAGCGGTGGATGCCCACGGGCTGGCGGATCGCCCCGCCGGTCGCCGAGACAGAGCAGTGGCCGTTCCTGATCTCGGGCGTCCCGAGCGTCGCAGCCTACGCATGGGAAACGAGCTTCGCCGATGCCGACTACCACACCCAGCGCGACACCCTCGACTCGATCGACGTCGGGCTCGTCGCCACCCAGGCACGGCTCTACAGCTTGCTGCTGATGTCGGCCGATCGCGACCCGGACGCGATCCTTGACCACCGGGCGCGGGCGCGAGAGCTCGCGAAGATCGCCGCTGGCCACGGCCACGCCGCTCTGGCCGAGGCGGCATCCAGGCACCACCTGGTACGCGGAAGACGAGCCTTCACTGATACGGGGCGCAGTCTGCTGGCGCTCGACGCACGGATGGGCGCCAGCTATCCGCACACCCAGGCGCTGAAGAATCTCGAGGCACTCGACGTCGCGGTCGCTGCGCTCGACGACAACCGGGTCGCCGACGCGGCACGGGCAGTCAGCAAGGTCGGGAGCCACGCCTTCTTCCGGTACCTGTCCGATCAGGCACTCCAGACCTACGACAGGCAGTTCACTCCCGAAGCGCTGCACCGATCGTGGGGCGCTGCTTGCCACCTCACCGAGAGCCCGCATCTCTGGGCCGAGCTCGCCGCGCTCAGGGGCGACACCCGTGCACGGCCATTGGGCACGTGGGTACGAAGCTCGCTGGTTCGGGCCCGAAGCCGGACACGGGAAGATCTCGATCGACGCCTGGATGCGATGGCACGGTCGGTGAGCGGCACCTGGACCTCGAAGGGCTAGACGTGGCCTGTCACTGCGCTCTGGTCGACACATGAATGTGCCCCGTTGGCGTTCTCGTGTGCTGGAGTACGTGGACGATCACATCGATGACATCGTGCAGACCTTGTGCGCTCTGGTGCGCATTCCCAGCGTTTCCGGTTCGGAGGCGGAGAACGGCATCCAGTCCGACCTTTCGGCTCGGTTGCGCGGCATCGGCCTCGACATCGATCACTGGGAGATCCCGCTGGCTGAGACCGTCCGCACTCCCGGCTTCCCGGGAGTGGAGGTTGACCGCGATGAGGCCTGGGGACTCGTGGCGACGCTCCGTGGGCTGGGCGGAGGTCGGTCGCTGATGTTCAACAGCCATGTCGACGTCGTGCCGAGTGGCGAGCTCCGAGCATGGGGCGACATTGCGCCGTTCGCCGGCGCCGCTGATCGCTCGTCGGTATACGGGCGGGGTGCGTGCGACATGAAGGGAGGTCTGGTGGCCGCGCTCTGGGCGGTACGCACGCTCGCCGAGCTCAAGGTGCCCCTCCGCGGGGACGTGGTGATGGCATGCGTACAGGGTGAGGAGGACGGAGGGCTGGGAACCTACGCCATGCTGCAACGTGGATGGCGCGCTGACTCCTGTGTGATCCCCGAACCCACGTCGTTGGATCTCGCACCCGGCAGCTGCGGGTCCCTGACGTTCCGCCTGCGCATACGCGGCCGCGGGACACATGCAGCTCGTCGGTCGACGGGCGTGAGCGCGGTCGAGAAGTTCTGGCCGGTCTTCCGTGCACTTCGTCAGCTGGAGGCGGAACGAAACGCCGTCAAGCACCCGCTGATGTCCCGATGGGATACCCCCGTCGCCATTGAGATCGGAGTGGTCCATTCGGGTTCGTGGGCATCTTCGGTGCCTGACGAGCTCATCGCCGACGGGCGATACGGCGTCGCGCTGGATGAGAACGTCGACGATGCTCGCGCGGTCTTCGTCGAGTCGATCAGGCGAGCATGCCAGGCGGACGACTGGTTGCGGGAACATCCTGCTGAAGTCGAATGGCGTGGTGGAGTCTTCGCGCCAGGGCTGACGGCTCTCGACAGCCAGGTCGTCGCCGACATCCGTCGGGCACACACCTCGGTGTCGACGCATGCACAGCAGACCTGGGCGACTCCTTACGGGAGCGATCTCCGGCTGATGACGAACATCGGCGGCGTCCCGACCGTGCATTACGGTCCGGGCGACGCCGGGGTGGCGCACGCACCTCGCGAATCCGTTCCGATCGAGGAGGTGATGACAGCGACCCGGACGCTGGCGCTGGCTGCCCTGTATCACTGCGGCTCCTTCTCCACGTAGGCACGCCAGGACCGACATGAACGAGGAGACCGTTGGTCGCTGCCGCTCTCACATGCGTCTAGGCCCAGGACAGGCCCATCGACGTCGAAGATCAGACACGTGACCCGTCGACTCCGCTTGTTTCACCAGAACGCTGCCCTCTCCTGTCAGAGGCACAACAGCCGTCCGGCACAGATGGTCGGCAACGAGGTCTACCGTGGCGCCCATGACCGACAGCGAATGTCCCTGGGAGCCCCCGATCGCCGGCACCGAGATCGAGCACCTCGGTGGTGCGCTCGACCGTCTGCGCGCGACCTTCCGGTGGAAGACCGATGACCTCGACGTGCCTGGGCTCCAAACTCGCATCGGCGCCTCCTCGCTGACGCTCGGCGGCCTGCTCAAGCATCTGGCGTCCGTGGAGGACTACACGTTCACCACCAAGCTGAGCGGGGAGCCGATCGGTGCGCCGTGGGACGACTGGGGCTGGGACGGAAGTGACGACTGGGAGTTCGCCTCCGCCACGAACGACACTCCCGAACAGCTCTATGCGCTCTGGGACGGCGCCGTCGAGCGGTCCCGCGCGAGGCTCGACGGCGCGCTGGCGAACGGCGGACTCGACCAGCTCGTCCACGTTTCCGGGCCGGATGGTCGCCATGCCAGCCTGCGACGGCTCCTGTGCGACCTGATCGAGGAGTACGGGCGCCACACCGGGCACGCCGACCTGCTGCGAGAAGCGGTCGACGGCCGCGTCGGTGAGGACCCGCCCCCAGGGTGGTATGCCGGTGGGAGCCGATCACGCGCCAGCGGCTGACCTGCGCGCACGGCAGGACCGGCTGACTTTCGCGTCTCGGCTAAGGCATCAGGAGGTCATCGAGGTGCTCGGTGATCGGCCATGCGCCTTCGGAGGTGTTGGAGATCACCGTGTAGGTGAGACCAGACGTCGGGTCGTGGACGCTGCGGAACGAGACCCCGGCGTCGTAGCCGACCAGCATTCACGGTGCGGCTGGACTCATGCAGCCAGAAGCCCAGGCCGTAGCGCCTCGACTCCGAGGGGACCAGGCTGCGCGGCCGCACGACTTCGGCGGCCCAGGCACCGGAGAAGATCGTTCCCGTGAACAGAGACCGCCAGTAGACGCTCAGGTCCGCGACCGTGGAGTAACTCCCACCGTCACCGCTGCCGCGCACCTACCCCGTCGACGGACACGACGCCGGAGAACCCGGTCTCGGCGGCCTTCGCATCGATCGACTCGGCTGAGGAACTCATCCGGATACCGTGACAGCACTTCCTAGAACCCGACCGCTGCGGCCGGAGCGATCTCGGTGCGCATCGCTCGCCACAGCTCAGCCAGCGCCCCCCTCCGGCGCTCCATCACCAGTCCGGCGCGCTGAAGCGCCAGGAGGTTTCCGCCACCACCCAGGTAGGCCGCTCCCAGCACCTCTGGGCCCAGGAACAGGTCGGACTCTGCCGTCGTCTTGTGCACGGTTGCCTCGCCGGCTGCGTCGGCCCGGATCCGCCAGCTCCCGGTGTTCCATGGTGCCGTCGTGTCTTCGACCTCGACCACGACGTCGCACGGCGCGCTCCAGGTCCGGTCCTGCAGTGCCTCAGGAAGGTCAACCAGCCGAACCCACAAGCTGTCGTAGGTCGCCACATCGGACGTCGCCCTCGGACCGCCGACCCACAGCAGGAGCGGGTCCTCTATGCCGACGGTGCCGATCTTGACTGTGCCCATCAAGTCGAAGTCGACCAGCCGCCGCACCAAGGCGAGTTGCGCAGCCGGGTCTCCGACCAGCGCCCACGCGGAGAGCTCTCCTGCCGGCCTGGCCCGCTCCCACTTGTGCGTTCGGCGAAACATTATGAACCCGACATCCACGCCGTCGCGGCGGGCGAAGAGCAGCCTTCGAGGCTCCTTGTCCCGCAGTTGTTCGGGTAGCTGGTGGCAGACCCGGGCGTAGTAACCGGTGTCACCGACCACCGAGCCGAGGTCCGCCCAAGCAAGATGGCACTCACGCATGCGCTTGGGCACGTCCGGATCGGACACCGTCGCGAGATGGGTGGTGACGGCGGCGGCCGCCTGGTCCAGGTGGGGCGAGCTGAGTGTGGTGCCCCTTCCCAGAGTGACTTCCAGCTCCAGCGAGGCCAGCCCGTAGCCGAACCGGCCGTAGATGGCCGGCTCGCTGGCGTGGAGCGCCGATACGTGGCTGCCCTGCTCGTCGTGCACCTGCTCGAGGTGGTGCCGCAGCATCGCGGTGAGCACGCCTTGGCGCCGATGGTCAGGATGGACGCCCACCCAGGTGAGTCCCGCGCACGGCACCTGCCGGACACCCGCCGCCGGCCCGGGGATCCCCAGCGTCAGCGGGAAGACGCCGTAGATGCCGGGGTACGTGCCAGGATCGGAGCCGGCCACATCCGCGGCGAAACGCTGCTGCTCGGGTAGGCCGATCAACTGCTCGTCAACGGGTGCTGCGGGTACCTCATCGAACCAGACTGTGTGGTCAGTGGCCAGGAAGCGCTCCGGGTCTCTCGCGCGCCCGACACGGATCCTCTGCTCGGTCATCACCACAGCCAAGCGGTAGCGGGCGGCAACATCAACCGGATTACTCTCCACCCGCTTCCAGCGCGGGTCCTAGTGCGACCGGCGATTCATCAGCTCGGTGCGTGCAGCCAGGGATCCCTGAGGTCGAAGAAGGCGGGCTCTCCGACGCTGAGCGTCTCCATCTCCTTCATCATCTGCTGCGCCTCCGGCGGTGGCTCCTTCTTCTCACCTTCGCGCGCCGCCTCCTCCGACGTGAAGTAGATGGCCATCGTCCAGCCATCGCCGTCGTGCCCCACTGACAGCGTCCCGAGAATGTCTGGCCGGAACGTCTGCCAGTCGGTCGGATCGTTCACCATGAGTTCTCGCGCGCGCTGGGGGTCGCTCGAACGTCCCTGCATCACCTGCACAAAACCGGCCTGTGACGGGTCACCAGGCGTTTCCACGTCTACCGTCGTGCTGTTGTGGAAGACCGGCTCGTCAGTGAAGAGCGCCGCCATGTCTCGCCACCATGCCGTCTGCTCCGGGCGATCGGCATTGCGCTGCGCCGCATCCTCGGACTCGAAACGCGCCAGCGCTATCAACTGGCCGTCGTCGGTGACACCGGATGTGCTCCCTAGCCATCCCACGGCTCCAGGAGCCAGTTCGGCCAACCATCTGTCGAGCTGCGCGCGCACCTGCGCTGCATCGGACACATGTCCCTGGATCACCTGTACGAACATGTCGTGCTCCCTTCGCCTCCCCCCGCGCAACAACCTGTCGCTTGCGGAGACGTTACTCCGACAGGCACTTGTCGGGAACCTCAAGCTGAGGCTCCCGCGTTCAGGCGGGCGTTGCGGCGCGACGGCACTCGGCCGATGGCTCAGGGGCAGCCGTAGGGACGGGCCCCTACAAGGTTGCGGGTCAAGCGACTTGGTCGCAGGACGATCGCGGTCTTCCGCTGTCCGCTCGGCCGAGCTGTTCCACAACCGGGACGGCTACCGGGTGGGCGTCGGGAATCTGTGGACGTAGCGATGTCCGCTACGACGCTGGTTGCGCCCACATCGTGTAGCCGGCCCAGGCGAGGCCGCCGCCAAGGGCCGCACTACCAATCACAGCGATGATCCACAACGTCGATGAGATCAGATACGCCGTAGCGAATCCAAACACGTTGGTCGGCGCACCCACGGCGATGAGAATGCCGGGAGAGTGAGGGAGCGTCCCGGCCTTGGTCATGGCCACGCCGAAGATGACGAAGCCAAGCAC
Organism: Actinomycetota bacterium; assembly: GCA_046732575.1. Lineage (GTDB taxonomy): Bacteria > Actinomycetota > Actinomycetes > Propionibacteriales > Nocardioidaceae > JBKPNJ01. The sequence goes on along the minus strand of JBKPNJ010000114.1, from coordinate 11,765 downwards.
AAATGTCACAAACGCCACGGCATTGAGGATGACCACCGGGGGGTACAGGTTGATGGCGTCGATCGCTTCCGGTGATTCCGCAGCTAGCACAGGTGCGATGAACCCGAAGTTGCCGGACACCGCGATCAGAGCCGTGCCCATGAACGCAAGCAAGAACCCCGACAGGCCAAGCCGCCCGATCCTTGCCGACTCAATCGCGTAAAGTCCCGGGAGGCCGAGCAGGACGAGCAGATACGCAAGAGTGAAGAGGGCGTGCGCAGCAACCAGCCTCGTCTCGGTCTGGAGAATGCTGACTGTTGTTTCGCGGCTCGGGTGAAGCGCCGTCGCCACAACTGTCAACAGCCCACCGACAATCAGAGCCATGCCGCTCCAGCGCAGCAGAGGCGCCATGGACAGAGCTTCGCGCCGGCCGGCTGTGCGTTTCACACCTCTTGCCCCCCTGACACCAGGGCTGGCAAACCGGCTGGTGACGGCAGCTACCTGGCCACATTCTCTCGCATCTCGGCGTCGCCGTTGAGGAGAAGCGATCGCATGAGTCGACCGTAGGCCAGCGGTCCGGCTCCTGGTAGGGGCACTCATCACTGGCTGCCCCTCGTTGCGATCGGGCGGTCGCTCTCATCTTGCTGCGCCGCTCCGCTCGATCTCCTCGGCGAGGACCCACAAGCGTCAAGGGGTGGTTTTCACGTCGGCTTCTGGTGGAGCTGAGGGGACTCGAACCCCTGACCCCCTCCATGCCATGGAGGTGCGCTACCAGCTGCGCCACAGCCCCGAGCGGCCCTTTCGGGCCCCCCGAAGTGTAGCCAACAGCGACACGCCGGAGGAATCCGGCTCAGTCGTCGGAGTTGACCAGATCATCGGAGAGCACCGGCTCCGGCAGCGACCCCGCATTCCACTCGGCGACCCGCCAACCGAGCCGACCTTCCTCGAGCAGGGCCCAGGAACAGTTGGAGAAGCCGCCGAACGCGCTCCAGTGCTGTTGCGGCAGCCCCAGGTAGCGGCAGATGCCCACCCGCATGGCCGCCCCGTGGGACACCAGCACCCCGGTCTGGCCCGGTTTCAGGGCGCCGGCCGCCTCGGACAGCGCGGCGGCCATCCTGTCCGCTACCTCCGCGTAGGACTCTGCCCCCGGCAACGCGACGTCCCTGCCCTCACGCCAGGCCTGCATCTGCTCCGGGTACAGCTCGAACGCCTTGCTGAGGCTCAGCCCTTGTCGCGCGCCCATGTGCATCTCACGCAGTCGGGTGTCGGGCACCGGGTCGAGTCCGGTAAGGGCCGACAGCTCGCTGGCGGTGGCGACGGCACGGGACAGATCGCTGGTACGGATGTATGCGGGGCGCAGCGACGCCAGCCTGGCCGCGGTGTTTCGTGCCTGTTCGACACCCATGTCGTCAAGCGGCACGTCGGTCTGTCCCTGCGCCATCCCGCGTGCGTTCCATGCGGTCTGGCCGTGCCGCCAGACCACCATCCGCCGGACGGTCACAACCCGGTATCCGTGGCCTCGGATCGCCTTCCTGTCCCGGACTGACCGCTGGTGACGGTCTCCGGCAGCGGGATGACCGGGCAGTCGCGCCAGATCCGCTCCAACGCGTAGTAGGCGCGCTCGTCCTCGTGCTGGACGTGGACGACGATGTCGATGTAGTCGAGCAGCACCCAGCGTCCCTCGCGCTGACCCTCGCGCCGGACAGGCTTGGCGTCGAGCAGCCGGAGCCGCTCCTCGATCGCGTCCACGATCGCCCTGACCTGCCGGTCGTTGTCGGCCGAGCACAGGACGAAAGCATCGGTGATGGCCAGCTTCTCCGACACGTCGAACGCGATGATGTTGTCGGCGAGCTTGTCGGATGCGGCTTGCGCAGCGGCGTGTACCAACTCGAACGCCTGATCGGTAGCGGGCACGGGCTCCTCTTCGCGGTTTGACTACGGGGTGGCTCGGTATAACGAACGTTTGGCGATGTACTGGACGACTCCGTCGGGCACCAGGTACCAGACCGGCTCGTTGATCAGGACGCGGTTGCGGCAGGCCGTGGACGAGATCGCGAGCGCCGGAATCTCCACGATCGTGACCCCATCCTTGGGCAGGTCCTTCACAGAGGCGTCGGTGATTGCGGTGCCGGGGCGGGTGCACCCGACGAAGTGGGCAAGATCGAACAGCTCCGCCGCATTGCGCCAGGTCAGGATCTGGGCAAGTGCGTCGGCGCCGGTGATGAAGTAGAGATCGACATCGCCGCGGGCCCGGCGCAGGTCCCGCAGCGTGTCGACGGTGTAGGTCGGCCCTCCGCGGTCGATGTCGACGCGACTGACCGAGAACCTCGGGTTGGAGGCTGTGGCGATCACAGTCATCAGGTATCTGTCCTCGGCGGCGCTGACCTCGCGCTCAGACTTCTGCCACGGCTGACCGGTGGGAACGAACACGACCTCGTCCAAGTCGAACCAGGCTTGCACCTCGCTGGCGGCCACGAGGTGGCCATGATGAATGGGGTCGAACGTGCCGCCCATGACCCCCAGGCGGGGCCTCGCTGACTGGCTCACGCGGCGGACACGACCGTGTCATGAACCGGCGCGCGGTCGATGCTCACGTCGTTCAGGAGTGCGGCCGTCCCTTGCCGAAGGCGAGCGTCATCGCGAGCAGAGCCGCGAGCAGCACGAATGCAAGAAGTCCATAGACCTCGGCCGGCGCTCCGATGTCGCGGAGCTGCTCGCTGCCCTCGCCGATCAGCGACATGTTCTGCATGCCGGTCAGGCTATCAGCGGTGGCGCACAGGGGGCGGACGACTAGAGGCGGGTATGTCCGTCGCCGGTGAAGACCCACTTCGTCGAGGTCAGCTCAGTCAGGCCCATCGGCCCGCGGGCGTGCATCTTCTGTGTGGAGATGCCTATCTCGGCGCCGAACCCGAACTCGCCGCCATCGGTGAAGCGGGTGGATGCATTGATGGCGATCGCGGCCGAGTCGACTGTGGCGGCGAATCGGCGAGCGGCGGCCTGCGAGCGGGTCACAATCGCGTCCGTGTGCCCGGATCCGTGCCGTCGGATGTGATCAACGGCGGCGTCCAGCGAGTCCACGACGGCAGCGGAGAGATCCAGAGAGAGGTACTCGGCGTCGTAGTCGGCGTCCGTGGCGGCGAGCACTGTCGGATCGAGGCTCGCGACGTACTTGTCACCGTGCACGGTCACGCCCGCGTCGTGCAGCGCCGACAGGATCCGCGGGAGGAACTCGTCGGCCACCTCGCGGTGCACCAGCAGCGACTCGGCGGCGTTGCACACGCTGGGCCGGTGGGTCTTGGAGTTCATGACGATCTCGACGGCCATCTCGAGGTCGGCGTCAGCGTCGACGTAGACGTGGCAGTTACCCACACCGGTCTCTATCACCGGGACGGTCGACCCCTCGACCACCCTCCGGATCAGATCCGCACCACCGCGGGGAATCAGCACGTCGACAAGCCCGCGGGCGTTCATCAGGTGGTGGGCGGCATCGTGCCCACTGCCTGGAACCAGCTGGACGGCGTCGACGGGCAGCCGCGCGGAGGCGATCGCATCACGAAGGACGGCGACGATCGCGGTGTTCGACTCCAGCGCGCTGGAGGACCCTCGGAGCAGGACCGCATTCCCGCTCTTCAGGCATAGACCGGCGGAATCGGCGGTGACGTTGGGGCGAGCTTCGTAGATGATCGCGACCACGCCGAACGGGACCCGGATCTGACGCAGCTCCAGTTGGTTCGGCAGCGTCGAGCCCCGCACGACCTCACCGACCGGGTCAGCGAGCCCGGCGACCTGGCGGAGTCCGGCAGCCATGCCACCGACCCGTTCGTGGTCGAGGCGCAGACGGTCGAGCAACGGTTGCGCCACGCCGACGTCCCTGGCGTTGCTGACGTCGCTCTCATTTGCGGTGAGGATCTCATCCCCGCGGTCTTCGAGCGCCTCAGCCATGGCACGCAATGCAGCGTTCTTGTCGGCGCTCGAGCTGACAGCCAGTTTGTACGCGGCCTCCCGCGCACGTTCAGCCGCCTCCAGCACACTCGTGCGGTCGTCGCCCATCACCTGAGCCTACGCATCCAGCAGCTCACTCGGCTCCGCGGTCCACGATGCGCCCCGCGGGCAACGTCACCGCTCCAACAGCGCCAGGTCGTCGCGGTGGATGACCTCCCGCTCGTACGCGACTCCGAGGCTGCGGGCGAGCTCCCGCGTCGATCGACCCAGCAGCGGGGGCAGCTCTTCGCTGCCGTAGTTGACGAGACCTCGCGCCACCGCGCGACCTTCTGGATCCACCAGGTCGACCGGGTCCCCCGCGGCGAAGGCACCCTCGACTCGCGAGAGCCCCGCAGGTAGCAGGGACGCGCGGCGCTGACACACCGCCTGGACGGCGCCCGCATCGAGATGCAACCGGCCCCGCGGCTCCGTCGCGTGCGCAAGCCAGAGCAACCGGATCGGTGCCCGGCGCCCGGTGGGGTGGAAGAGGGTGCCGACGGCTTCGCCGTGCAACGCGGCCGCCGCGTCGTCGGCGGCCGCCAGCACGACAGGGATGCCCGCCCCGGTGGCGATCCTCGCAGCCTCGACCTTCGTGGCCATCCCGCCGGTGCCCACGCCGGAGCTGCCACGGCGACGGATGGAGATCCGGTCCAGGTCGGCTTCGCCCCTGACATCCGACAACTGCTGGGCGCCGACCCTGCGGGGGTCACCGTCGTGCAGGCCGGAGACATCGGACAGCAGCACCAGCAGGTCGGCATGCACCAGGTGCGCCACCAGGGCTGCGAGCCGGTCATTGTCGCCGAAGCGGATCTCGGTCGTCGCCACCGTGTCGTTCTCGTTCACGATGGCAATCACGCCCATCTCCAGAAGTCGGCTGAACGTGCGATGCGCATTGCGATGATGGCTGCGACGGGTCACGTCGTCCACCGTCAGCAGGACCTGTCCGACCGTCAGCCCGTGCCGGGCGAACGCCTCGGTGTAGCGATGCATTAGCAGCCCCTGGCCGACGCTCGCCGCCGCCTGTTGCGTCGCCAGGTCGCGCGGCCGAGTGCCGAGGCCGAGTGGCGACAGCCCCGCCGCGATCGCCCCAGACGACACCAGCAGGACCTCGACGCCGCTGTTGCTGACGGCCGCGATGGTGTCGACGAGCGCATCGATGCGATCAGGGTCGATACCTCCGGTGGTCGTCGTCAGCGAGGACGAGCCCACCTTGACCACCACCCGCTTCGCCCGCGCGACCAGCGGACGGTGCGAACTCACCGTTCGCCCAACCGATGGTCGGTGCCGCGAGGTCCTTGGAGGATCTCCGCACCCGCCTCAAGCTGCGGACGGAAGTCGAACACCACCGCGTTGCCCTCTTCGCCGATGAGGACGTCGTCCCCCTGCTGGGCTCCCATCTCGATTAGGCGCTCCTCGATGCCGATGCGGGCCAGCCGGTCAGCCAGGTATCCAACCGCCTCGTCATTGCCGAAGTCGGTCTGCCGCACCCAGCGCTCCGGCCGCTCACCGCGTACGCGCCACTGCTCTCCCCAACGCTCGACCGTGAAGGGCGCGCCGCCGACACCGGGCGGGTGCAGCACGATACGGGTGGGAGCGGCCCGCGGACGGGCGGCGCGGCTGTCAGCCACGACGGCAGCCAGCGCGAACGTCAGCTCGCGCGTTCCCTCGTGGGTCGCCGCGGAAACGAGGAACACCGGCAGGCCCTTCGCCTCGAAGTCCGGTTCAACGAGCTCCGCCAGGTCACGGGCTTCGGGCACATCGACCTTGTTCAGCGCGGCCAGCCGTGGCCGGTCGTCCAACCCTCCGTGTGCGGAGAGCTCGCGCTCGATGACGTCGAGGTCGCTGAGGGGATCCCGCCCCGGCTCGTTCGTGGCGCAGTCGACCACGTGCACCAGGGCAGCACATCGCTCGACGTGGCGGAGAAAGTCGTGGCCAAGACCGCGGCCCTCGCTCGCGCCCGCGATCAGCCCCGGCACGTCGGCCACCGTGAACGTTGTGTCGCCCGCGGTGACGACTCCCAGGTTGGGAACCAGCGTGGTGAACGGGTAGTCGGCGATCTTGGGTCTCGCCCTGGAGATGGACGCGATGACGCTCGACTTACCGGCACTGGGAAAGCCGACCAAGCCGACGTCGGCGACGATCTTGAGCTCGAGGATGATCGTGCGCTCCGCTCCCGGTTCCCCGAGAAGAGCAAAGCCAGGGGCCTTTCGCCGGCTCGACGCAAGAGCAGCGTTCCCAAGACCGCCCCGACCCCCGGCGGCCACCACGATCTCTGTCCCGGCCCCGGTCAGGTCCGCCAGCACCGCGCCCTCGGCGGTCACGATCGTGCCTTCTGGAACGGCAAGCACCAGATCGGCGCCCTTCGACCCGTGCTTGTTCCCGCCGGCGCCGTGGGTTCCGTTGCCGGCACGGCGATGCGGCTCGCGGTTGTAGTCGATCAATGTCGTGATCTCGGGGTCGACGCGAAGGATCACGTCACCGCCGTGACCACCATTCCCTCCGTCGGGGCCCCCGAACGGCTTGAACTTCTCCCGATAGACAGAAGCAACTCCGTTGCCGCCCCGGCCGCCGGCGACGTGCAGGACCACCCGGTCGACGAACGTGGGTACGGCCATGCGTTCCTGCCCTTCACGCCGATGGTGGGCGCTGACCTCCGGCCGCCCATCGACCGACGGAGGCGACCTCGGTCATGGACGGCGCGTCCGGTTCGAGCCGGATGCGGCCGCACGCCCGAGCCACTGAGGTGCCGCAGAGCGTTTGGGGTCATTACCTGCCGTGGCGTTGGACGCCCCACTGTTCATCGGACTGGGGCTAGCCGGCCTCGTCGACGATGTTCACCACTCGGCGGCCACGGCGGGTACCGAACTGGACAGCACCCGGCACCAGCGCGAACAAGGTGTCGTCGCCACCACGTCCCACGCCCGTTCCGGGGTGGAAATGGGTGCCTCGCTGGCGGACGATGATCTCGCCGGCGCTGACCGTCTGACCGCCGAACCGCTTCACGCCGAGCCGCTGCGCGCTCGAGTCGCGGCCGTTCCGGGTGGAAGCCGCGCCCTTCTTGTGTGCCATCGCTCAGTCCTCGCTCGTGATCAGTCGGTGTCGATGCCGGTGACCTTGACCTGACTGTACTTCTGGCGGTGCCCCTGGCGCCTGCGGTATCCGGTCTTGTTCTTGAACTTCATGATGTGGATCTTGGGACCCTTGGTGGCACCGATCACCTCGGCTGTGACCGACACCTTGGACAGGGCGTCGCTGCTCGAGGTGAGCTCGTCGCCGTCCACCACGAGCAATGCGGGCAGGTTGACCGAGTCCCCGGTGGAGCCCTCGACTCTGTCGATCTCGATGACGTCGCCGACCGACACCTTCTGCTGACGGCTGCCCGTGCGGACGATCGCGTACACGGTGGACTCGCTCTCCGGTCGGGTTCGGTGGTGCCTGACGCGCGCAAAACGCCAACATGGGCGTGTCAGTCAGCACGCCGAGGAGTCAGTTTACGGACCGGACGGTCGAGGGTCAAAACGCTGCCGGGTGCGCCGATCCGGCCTGGTCCAGGCGACCCCCCGGCGGGGACCTGAGCCCGCGTGCCGGGTCCGACCCAGCAGCAAGGGCTCAACCCGATCGGGTGGGCTGTCCGGCGGGGCGGGTCACCCGTTTACGTGTCCGCTTGCGAGGCGTCACCGCCTCGGGTAGGGCGTCGAGGTCGCGGACGGGGTCGAGGAGGGTACGAGGCGGCGTCGCCGGCGACTGGTCATCGGTGCCCGTGCCTTCCGGGGTGCCGGGGGTGTCCGGCTGGAGCGCGAGCTCGGCTGTGGTCACGGCATGGGTGTCCGGATCGGCCTCGGTCACCTGGTCCTGGTGCGACTCGTCGACGTGCCTTGCTTCGGCATCCGTCGTGGTCTCCTCACCAGCCCCACGGGCGACAGACCCGCCGCTCACGTCCGGGCGCTCGTCGCGGCTGCGGCGAGACGATCGCTTCGACTCGCCCTTGGGCTTCTCCGGCTTGTCCACGACCGGTTGGTGGTGGATCAGCAGTCCTCGACCGCCACAACGGTCACAGGGCTCGCTGAATGCTTCGAGCAGCCCGGTGCCGATCCGCTTGCGCGTCATCTGGACGAGGCCGAGCGAAGTCACCTCGGCGACCTGATGACGGGTGCGGTCCCGGCCGAGGCACTCCACCAGCCGTCGCAGAACGAGATCACGGTTCGACTCGAGCACCATGTCGATGAAGTCCACCACGATGATCCCGCCGATGTCGCGCAGCCGGAGCTGTCGCACGACCTCCTCGGCAGCCTCGAGGTTGTTCTTGGTCACCGTCTCCTCGAGGTTTCCACCCGAGCCGGTGAACTTCCCGGTGTTGACGTCGACGACGGTCATGGCCTCCGTGCGGTCGATGACGAGCGAACCGCCGGAGGGCAGCCACACTTTGCGGTCCAGTCCCTTCTCGATCTGCTCGTCGACCCGATAGGAATCGAACACGTCGCCGGTCCCGCTCCACCGTTCGAGCCGGTCAGCGAGTTCTGGCGCGACGTGTGTCACATAGCCGTGGACGGCTTCCCAAGCCTCGTCGCCGTCGATCACCAGCTTGGTGAAGTCCTCGGTGAACAGGTCGCGAACGACCTTGATCGTCAGGTCGGGCTCGCCGTAGAGCAGAGCAGGAACCGCGCCGTTCTTGGTCTTCTTCTCGATGTCCTCCCAGCGGGCGGTCAACCTGCTGACGTCCCTGGTCAGCTCGTCCTCGCTGGCACCCTCGGCTGCGGTACGGATGATGACGCCGGCGTCCTCGGGGAGGATGTCCTTCAGCAGTGCCTTGAGCCGGCTGCGCTCGGTGTCGGCCAGCTTGCGGCTGATGCCGTTGCTGCCGCCCCGCGGGACGTACACCAGGTAGCGGCCGGGCAGACTGATCTGACTCGTCAGCCGGGCCCCCTTGTGCCCGACCGGATCCTTGGTGACCTGGACCAGCACCGACTGGCCGGACTTGAGCGCTGACTCGATCTTGCGGGGCTGCCCATTGCCCATCAGGTCCCAATTGACCTCGCCGGCGTACAGCACGCCGTTGCGGCCCTTGCCGATGTCGATGAAAGCGGCCTCCATGCTGGGGAGAACGTTCTGGACCCGCCCGAGGTAGACGTTGCCGATGATCGACGCCTGCTCCTCCCGGGCCACATAGTGCTCCACGAGAACCCGGTCCTCCAGCACTGCTATCTGGCTCACGTCGTGGCTCTGCCGGATCACCATCACCCGGTCGACGGACTCCCGCCGGGCCAGGAACTCCGCCTCGCTGGCGATCGGAGCGCGTCGTCGACCGGCTTCGCGGCCCTCGCGCCGTCGCTGCTTCTTGGCCTCCAGCCGGGTGGAGCCCTCGACGCTGGTGATCTCGGTCTTGGGGGGACGGGGCTTGCGCACCCGAACCACGGTGTCGGCGGGGTCATCGGGTGAGGGTTCGACCTCGTCGTCGGGGCGGCGCCGACGGCGACGGCGGCGGCGGCTGCTGTCGCCGGCATCGCCGTTACTGGCGGCCGGAGCCTGCACACCTGGTGCATCCTGATCCGCGGGCGCGGTCACTCCACCTACCCGCTCATCCGGTGTGGCGGTCTCATCCGCCGCCCCCACTACGGCTGCTACCTCATCAGCTTTCTGACCGGTTGTTTCGGAGCCGGAGTCGCCCGCCGGTTCCGCCGATGACTTGCGGCGGCGGCGACCACCCCGGCGGCGGCGCCGGCGGGGGCCGTCGTCGGTGTCACTGTCGACCTGGTCGTCCGTCTGAGATTCAGCCCTTGCCCGAGCCGAGGACGCGACCTGGTCATCTGCCGTGGTTTCAACCGGAGGGACTTCGGCGTGGACCTCCTCGGAGCGGACGTCGGGCTCGACCGCTGCCTTCTTGGCGCTCCGCTTGCGGGTTGCGCGCTGAGGATCCGGGGGCTGGAAGAGGACGCTGACCGCGCCCGGCTGCGCGGTGGATTCCGTCGGTTGCGGCTCGCTCAGTGCCGCGGGCTTGTCCGGCGCCTGCGGTTCGATGGCAGCCTGGTCGCTCGCGGCTGCCAACCTGGCGGCTTCGGGCGAGAAGCCGCCCGGTTGGTCCGGATCGGGCGAGCGCTTCGTGGTGCGCCGACGAGCCGTCTTCTTGCCCGCATCCGGCGCCGGCGCCGTCCCCACGAGGTCTTCCCCGATCGGGGCTGTACCAGCGGCCTGGGAGGCATCGCCGGCGGCCACCTTTTTGCCGGCCGTCTTCTTCGCGGTCCTCTTGGCGCCTGCCTTCTTCGCTGTTGCCTTCTTGACGGGCGCTGCCTCGCGATCCGGTGGGGCGTCGGCGGAGTCCGTCGCGGGGGCGGCCGCTGCAGCCTTGGCCGCTTCCTCCGGGGGCGAGCCGGACCCCTCCGGGGGTCCGGCCGGTCGACTGGCGGCCCGGCGCCGGGTTCTGGTCGGTGATGTGGTCGTGGTCGTCGCCGGTCCTGGTTGATCCTGTCCGGCGGTGTTCTGGTCGCTCTCGGTGTCGAGCATTCGCTCTACCCTTCGGGGCCCCGGGCGCAGAGTGTGCGCCGCGCGGGGCCGTTGTCGGTCGCTGGTGCGAGCAGTTACGCCCGCACCGGCAGAAGCTTGGCGGATCGACGCGCCCCGGCGTGTGCGTCAAGCGGGAGCTCGATGCCCGAACTGTTCCGCGGTCGCTGCTCCGTCATCCAGAGCCGTCGCGGTCGGGTCCGAGCGGGTCACCCACCGTGCCGTGCTCCAGGTCGAGCGGCCCTTGCGCCACCCGGGTCTGCAGAGGCGGAGCCGGTGGACTCAGGCCGGCGACCTCGCGGAGTCCGGCGAGGACGTCGTCGGGTCGTACGGACGGGGTTCCGTGGCGTACAACCAGGTCAAGTATCGCACACTCTGCGTCGTCAACCCGTCCCACGGTGACGGCGAGCCGAACAACGGCGGCCCGGGCGTCGAACAGTCGCATGCCCTTCTTGGTCATCCTCTCGACCTCGACGGAGCCCGCGGCAAGGAAGGAGTCGGCCGCGGACCGGGCTAGCTCGGGTGGTACCCCGGCGAGGACGATCTTCCAGTGTGAGGCCTCGAGCCGGTCGGCGAGCGGCGGGCCGCCATCGAGTGCCACGACCTGGATGACGTCGAGCCCGTCGGGCAACGCCTCGGAGAGAGACGCCTTGACCACATCGGGATCGCAGACCGCTCGGAGCCCGATCTCCAGGTACTCGGCTTCGCTCGCCGACCCCGTGGCGCAGGCGTTCGCGTACGAGATCCGAGGATGCGGTGAGAATCCCGAGGAGAACGCCATCGGCAGGTTCGCGCGCCGCAGCGCCCGCTCGAACGCCCGGCTGAAGTCTCGATGGCTCGTGAACCGGAGCCGACCTCGCTTGGCGTACCGGATCCTCAGTCTCTGAACCGGGGGCGCCTGTTGAGCCGGTTGGTCGGTCACGCCCCGACGATAACCGGCAGGTGCCCTCGCGCCGGGCGGTCCGTCCCCCGCAGTTCCAGCTCAGGTGCGCGCTGTCCCCGACGGGCATGCCGCTGGACAGGTAGCGGGACGCTCGTCGCATCAGTCGGGGCCGTCAGTGCGCATCGGGGAGGCCTGGTTGTGGTGGGTCCGGGTCTGGGGTCACAGACGGCGACCGCGGTGGCAAGGCTCGGGGCCTGAACCGGAGGCGTAGGTGGTCGGCCTAAAGTTCGCAGCCCGGCGCCTGCCTGGGGCTATGGCACGCATCTGCACCGAGACCGCCTCGGATCCGGTCTTTCCCCGCCCCACCCCAGATCTTGTCGGCCTGGGTGCCACCCGACAGACGGTCGGCACCCGCACCGCCCCGAAT
>JBKPNJ010000113.1:0-4963 GCA_046732575.1 Actinomycetota bacterium | reverse complement strand
CGGTGGAGAGGGTCGCTTACCGCGCCTTGCCCGGGATCATTCGCGTACTCATCGGATGCTCTCCTTGATCCGGTTGCCGGCCCGGGTGAGCCACCGCCGGGCCATCGGTTCGCCGCCGTTGAATGTCGGCGGTCGGTGGGTTTCTCGAACTTCTCCAAGGCGGTCCGTGAAGCGGGCGCCGACTGATAGGCGTTGGCGAACTCTAATCGCGACAACTGACGGCACTGGCGCCCTATTGCGCCGGTCTCACCTGGTGAGGGCAACACTGACTCGGTTCTCGGTTGCGCGTGCACGGCGACAGGCAACCGATGACTCTCGACGTGTACTCGGGGTTGTTCGACGACGACCTCGACGCTGTTGCCGAGCGGTTGAGCGATGCCGCATCCTTCTCTCATGTGCCCGTTATGCGCCCGGCAGCTACGATCACATCGATTACAGAGCGTGCACTCAGCGCGTTGACCTGCCAGTTTGGTGAGCCGCCTAAGGGAATCGAACCCTTGACCTACGCATTACGAGTGCGTCGCTCTGTCCGACTGAGCTAAGGCGGCGTGGTCCGGTGAGGACCGAGGCGTCAGTGTAGCCAATGTCTGGTCGCCGACCGTGGCCTCGCTGTCCGCACCGAGCCGCTACGGTCGGCAGGTGCCTCGACTCGATCCGCGGGATCCGCGCGTGCGTGAGTTCTGGACCGAGCGCCACCTGTGCACGCTGACGACACTGCGGCCCGACGGTAGCCCGCATGTCGTGCCCGTGGGCGTGACATTCGATCCCGACACGATGACTGCTCGGGTGATCGCCAGCGCGGGAACCGCCAAGGTTCGGCACATCCAGGCCGGCGCGCCTGCCAGGGTCGCGGTCTGCCAGGTCGACGGTCGTCGTTGGAGCTCCCTGGAGGGAACGGCGACGGTGCGACGCGAGGACTGGGTCATCGCCGACGCGGTCGAGCGGTACGCGAAGCGATACCGCCAGCCGAGGGCCAATCCGCAGCGCGTCGCCATCGAGATCAGCGTGACGACCGTGTTAGGGCTCGTGTAGGCGTTCCCTCAACCGGTCGCACAACGCTTCCCGTCCGGTGGCACGATGCCGTTGACCAGGTAGCTGTCGATCGTCGTGTCGATGCACGCGCTGCCATTGCCGTAGGCGAGATGCCCGTCACCGTTCCGCGACAGCAGCACGCCGGAGTCGAGCTGGCTGGCCAGCGCGACAGCTTCTGCGTACGGCGTGGCCGGGTCCCGTGTCGTACCGACCACGACGATCGGCTTCGCACCCTTCGCATGCAGGGGTCTCGCATCGTCGGGCGGCTGGTACGGCCATTGTGAGCAGGAGTACTGAACCCACGCGGACAGCTCACCGAACACCGGTGAAGCGCTCTGGAACCTCGGGATCGACGAACGCACCTGCCGCGCGGTGGGGCTCAGCGGATGGTCGAGGCAGTTCACGGCGCCGCTCGCCTCCTGCGAGTTGTCGTAGTAGCCGGTGGGTCCGCGATGGGAGTACGCGTCGGCCAGCGCCAGCAACGCACGACCGTCGCCGGCGAACGCGGCAGTCAGCGCGGCGCTGAGCAGAGGCCAGGTGTCCTTGGAGTAGAGGGGATAGATGATGCCGAGCACGGCGAGTCCCTCGGTCAGCTGCCGGTCGCCGTCACCCGGCAGCGGGCGGGCGTCAACCTGCTGGAGGAAGTCGTGCAGCCGCCGGATCGCCTGATCGGGATCCGTTCCGAGGGGGCAGTCAGATGTCGTCACGCAGTCCCCGACATAGGCCTCGACCGCTGTCTCGAAGCCCTGCGCCTGGCCCAGCGCGAGCTGGGTGGCCGAGAGAGTCGGGTCGATCGCGCCGTCGAGCACCATCCTGCCGACCCGCTTCGGGAACAGGTCCGCGTAGGTGGCGCCCAGGTAGGTGCCGTAGGAGAACCCGAAGTAGCTGATCTGCTTGTCTCCCACCAGGGCCCGCAGAACGTCCATGTCCCGCGCCGCGTCCTCGGTGGAGACATGCCCGAGCAGAGCTCCGGTGCGCTGCTGGCACGCCCGGCCGTAGGCCCGCAGCAGCGCGGTGGTGGTGTTGATCTCCTGTCGGGTGTCCGGGTCCGGGTCAGCTGCCAGGAAGGCGTCGAGCTCGGAGTCGGTCGCGCAGTCGATCGCGGAGCTGACACCGACGCCGCGCGGGTCGAACCCGATGATGTCGTAGTGGTCGAGCAGTGTCTTGTCGAAGACGGCCGACGCGTTCTCCGCATAGGGAATCCCTGGTACGCCAGGTCCGCCGGGGTTGAAGAAGAGTGAGCCGAGGCGTTCGTCCGGATCGCCGGCAGGCCGTCGTATCAGGGCGAGTGTGATGGCGGTGGCATCCGGCTTGGCGTAGTCCAACGGCACCTGGACCGTCGCGCACTCGAAGATCTGCTCGCAACTGCTCCACGCCAGGTCCTGCTGGTAGAACCTCGCCATGCCACTGACGCCGTCGGGCAACGGCTGCGTCGTCGGCTGGGCCGGTGACGACGGGGGGCCACCCGGCAGCTCGGCGGCCGACGGTGGCCCGCTCGGTCGAGCCACCGGGACGTCGTCCCCCGCCGGCGACATGATGCTGCACCCTGCGACCGCCAGGCATCCGGCGACCGCGACCGCGAGACCCGAACGCAGGGTCACTGGGGTTCAGCCGTCGCGGCATCGGCGGTGCCGCGCTCCCCGCCCCCGCGGGCGTTGTCGTACTGCTTGCGCGGCGAGCACACCGACGCCACGCTGCATGCGCAGCGGTTGCCCGACGCCGACAGCCTCACCACGACGGTGTCCGAGGGCACGTTGTGGTCCACGACGACACCGGCGCCTTCTGGGCTGTCGACCCGCGCTCCGACGCGTGGGGCCTTCGCCTTGAACTCCTGGTAGAGCGGGTGCTCGTACTTCAGGCAGCACATCAGCCGTCCGCAGGCGCCGGAGATCTTCAGCGGATTGACGGGAAGGTCCTGGTCCTTCGCGATCCTCACACTGACCGGCTCGAAGTCCTTCAGAAACGTCGCACAACACAGATCGCGCCCGCAGGGACCGATGCCGCCCTGCACGCGCGCCTCGTCCCGCGCGCCGAGCTGTCGCAGCTCGATGCGAGCCCTGAGACTCCGCGACAGCTCGCGTACGAGCTGTCGGAAGTCAATCCGGTGCGGCGCCGAGAAATAGATCACGTAGAGCTCGTCGACCCCGGCACGTCGGTCCACATAGTCGATACCGACGACCTTCATCGGCAGGGCATGCTCGCGGATGAGCCGCTTGGCGACGACCTTTGCCTGCGCCCGCCGCTTCCGGTTGCCCTCCTCGCGCTCCAGGTCGGCAGGACCGGCCAGGCCGGCGCAGACCGGAAGCCCGCCGATCTCGTCGGGGACGTACTGCGGAGCCCACACGCATTCGGCGACCTCCGGCCCATCGTCGGTCGGCACCAGCACCTGGTCACCCACCCGCGGGGTGTGCGGACCGGGGTCGAGGTAATAGAGCCGTCCGTACCGCTGGAACGACACCGCCATCACCATGCTCACGCGCCAACCTTACGGGCGATGGGAATGCCGCGGCCGGGCACGACAATGGCCGGTGGCTTCAGCGCAGGGACAGCATCATCGACTCCAGCGCCAGGGTCGGGGCCACGTTCGCCTCCAGCGCCTCCCGGGCTTCGAGGATCGCCGCCATTCGACGCAGCGACTGCTCGGCGGTGGAGCCCTGGGCCAGCGTGTCGACCGAGCCGCGCATCTCCTCATTGATCAACGGCCTGGAGGCGGCGATCTGGACGGTGATCACGTCGCGGTAGAACGACAGCAGGTCGATCAGGCCGCGGTCGATGCAGTCGCGTTCGAGTCGCTTGCGGCGGCTCCTGTGCTCGGCCTCCAGCGCCCTGATCGCCGCGGTCGCGCCCTTGGGGCGAGCCCCCTTGACGCCGACCCCGTAGGCCGTTTCGAGGTCTGCCCGCTCACGCGCCTCCAGCCTCGCCGCCATCGGGCCGGCCTCCTCCGCCGCCGCCTCCACGAGGTTGGACGCTGCGGTGATGCACGAGCCGACGTCGGCCAGCCGGCCGGGCAGGGTGAGCACCTCGTGCCGGCGGTTGCGAGTCGCCTCGTCGTTGGCAAGTGCCCGGGCCCGCCCGATGTGGCCCTGTGACGCCCGAGCCGCGAACATGGCCAGCGCCTCCGAGGCACCGTCGCGGCGGACCAGCATCGCCGCCACCGCCTCGACCGGCGGGGTCCTCAGCACCAGCAGACGCGATCGGGAGCGCACGGTCGGCAGCACGTCCTCGACGGTGGGAGCGCACAGCAGCCAGATCGTCCGCTCGGCGGGTTCTTCCAGCGACTTCAGCAGAGCGTCGCCGGCCCGGTCGGTGAGACGGTCGGCGTCCTCGACGACGAGAACCTGCCAGCGGCGGCCGGTCGGCGACATCGCCGCCTTGCGTACGAGTTCCCGAACCTCGTCGACTCCTATCGAGAGTGATTCCGTGCGAACCAGCGGCACGTCGGAGTGCGAGCCGGCGAGTGCCGTGCGACAGCTCAGGCACTCCCCGCCCCCACCGCGCTCGCACAGCAGTGCGGCGGCGAACGCGCGGGCGGTATTGGACCGGCCGGACCCCGGCGGTCCGGTGAACAGCCAGGCATGCGTCATGCCCGACGCCTGATATCCCGCAAGCGCCTGCGCCGCCCCCTGCACCGCCCGCCGTAGGGTCTCGGCGGTCGGCTGCTGACCGACGAGGTCGTCCCAGACACTCACCGCCGGACCTCCGGATCATGGCCTCGGGTCTGATCGGCGCCCAGGTCCGGTACGGGTGGAGCGGGCCGGGCTGACCGGGCGAGCAGCGGGCCCACCCGGGCCTGGATCGTCGCGGCGATGTCCCTCGGCGGACGCCCGGCGTCCACCACCAGGTAGTGGTCGGGGTCGGATGCGGCGAGGCTGACGAACGCGGACCGGACGCGCTCGTGGAAGCCGAGCGGCTCCGCCTCCAACCGGTCGCG
>JBKPNJ010000112.1:0-7321 GCA_046732575.1 Actinomycetota bacterium | reverse complement strand
CGTTCGGCGAGGGCATCACCGACATGACGCCGGGCACGCAGAACAGCATCCAGGTCGTCGTCGAGGACGCGGAGGCGGCCCGCCGGGAGCTGCTCGAACGCGGGGTCGACGCACCTGAGGTGCAGACGCTGCCCTGGGGTTCGTTCACGTCCTTCACCGACCCCGATGGCAACACCTGGACGCTGCAGCAGCTCCCGCCTCGGAGCTCGAACGCGGTACCGGCGGGCTGAAGACCTCGGGCCGGGCCGGTCAGACCGTGCGCAGCACGGTACCGCGACTCATCACGAACGCGACCTGCTCGAGCAGCCGGACGTTCTCGAGCGGGTTGCCCTCGACGGCGATCAGGTCGGCGAGGTAGCCGGCCTCGATGCGTCCGATGTTGTCGTCCCAGCGGAGCAGCTCCGATGCGTGCAGGGTCGCGGAACGGATCGCATCGAGCGGGGTCTGTCCCCAGCGCACGTGGTACGCGAGCTGGCGCGCATTGAGTCCGTGCGGATAGATCCCGCTGTCGGTGCCGTACGCGATCGGCACGCCCGCCTTGACACACTTGGCGAAGCCCTCCCGTTGGGCCAGCATCGTCTCGTCGTTCTTGCGCAGCACGTCGGCGCCCCAGCCCCGGGAGCCACCGACCTCGGCGATGTAGTCGCCGCAGTAGATGTCGGCGACCAGGAAGGTCCCCGACTCGGCCATCATCTGGATCGACTCGTCGTCCATCAGTGAGCCGTGCTCGACCGAGCGCACACCGCCGCGCACGGCACGCTTGATCCCTTCGGCACCGTGGCAGTGCGCGGCGACGTCGGCACCGTACAGCGACGCCTCCTCGACCGCGGCCCGGATCTGTGCCTCGGTCAGCTCGGGCGCCCCCGGTACTCCCCCGGACGTCATCACCGCGCCGGTCGCTATCAGCTTGACCAGGTCTGCGCCCGCGTGCAGGACACGACGGACCGCACGCCGCACGTCATCGACGGAGTTGACCACCCCGACGCGCAGGTCCTGAGGCACGACAGCGTCCACGTCGGGTGCCAGGCCGGTGATGTCGCCGCCGCCGCCTGCGCAGGTGACGTACGCGCCCGCCACCTTCATCCGCGGACCGCTCACCCAGCCTGCTTCGACCGCATCGCGCAGCGCGATGTCGACGAAGGCCCGGAAGGTGCCGACGTCTCGTACGGTGGTGAAGCCGGCCAGCACGGTGTCTCGTGCGTTCCGCACACCTGACATGGCTTCCTGGGCACCGGTACGCGTCAAGAGCTCGGCGTAGCCGTGCCCGCTGTCCGGTTCGCCGACGAGATGTGTGTGGCAGTCGACCAGCCCCGGCAGCAGTGTGTGGTGCGGCAGGTCGACCACCATGCAGCCCTCCGCCGGGGCATCTGCCGCACCCGTGACCGCGACTATACGGCCGCCTTCGACGACTACTGCACGATCAGCCAGCACCTCACCGGTGACCACGTCGAGCATGGCCCGGGGACGGATGACGCTGGGTGCTGTAGGTGTCAGGGGATCCACCGCCGTACAGTAGCTGCTACTGACTCGCGAGTCAGCCCGAGGCGACGCGGTGTCCCACCGCCGACTCGGCCGATCACGCTGCTCCCTGTGCCGGCTGCGGACCCACGGATGCCCGCCGGCAGGCCGCATCGGTCATCGGGTCAGCCGCTGGTGCTGGTGGCCGGGCCGGCCGCTGCGTCCTCGTTGCTGGTGCGGAGCGGAATCTCGCGGATGAAGCAGACAGCCGTTTCAGCCGTTTCAACGCGATTCTGGATGGGTGACCCGAGGGCGCCTCCGGTCAGCCCGGAATTGCCCGCCGCGGCCGGCACGGACAGACTGAGCACCATGGCCGGCGGCGCATTCGGGGATCGGTTGCCCTCGCTCTTCCCCACGTCGCTGGTCGGCAGCTTCGCCCAACCGGACTGGCTGATCGACCGCCAGCGGCTGGCTGGGCGGTTCCCGCCGCGGGTCAGGGCGAGGGAGCTGTGGCGGCCCGCTCCAGATCACCTGGCCGAGGCTCAGGACGATGCGACGGTGGTCGCGATCCGAGCCCAGGAGCGCGCGGGGCTCGACATCATCACCGACGGTGAGATCCGCAGGGAGAGCTACTCCAACCACTTCGCGACGGCTCTTGCCGGCGTGGACATCGACAACCCGGGCGAGGCGCTGGACCGCAGCGGCCATCCCAATCCCGTGCCCCGTGTCGTCGAACCGATCAGCCGGCCGGCCCCGGTGCAGGTGACAGACACCCAGTTCCTGCGCGCCAACACCGATCGCGTCATCAAGGTCACCGTGCCCGGACCCTTCACGATGTCTCAGCAGGCTCAGAACGACTACTACGACGACACAGAGTCGTTGGCGATGGCATACGCAGAGGTGTGCAACGCGGAGGTCAAAGACCTCTTCGCCGCGGGGGCCGACATCGTCCAACTCGACGAGCCCTATCTCCAGGCCCGTCCGGACGCGGCTCGTTCATTCGGCCTGACCGCGGTGAACAGGGCGCTCGCCGGGGTCGAGGGGACGACCGCGGTTCATCTGTGCTTCGGGTACGCCGCGATCATCCACGACCGCCCCTCCGGTTACTCGTTCCTGGCGGAGCTCGCTGAGTGCACGTGCGACCAGGTATCGATCGAGACGGCCCAGTCCGGGCTCGATCCGGCGATCTTGGCCTCGCTCGGCGACAAGGTGGTGATCCTCGGGGTTCTCGACCTCGCCGACCACACCGTCGAGACGCCCGCGGTAGTGGCCCAGCGCGTGCGACGGGCGCTGGACGTGGTGGCCCCGGAACGCATCGTCCTCGCGCCCGACTGCGGCATGAAGTACCTGCCTCGTGACAGCGCGTACGGCAAGCTGCGTGCGATGACGCAGGCGGCAGAGCTGCTCCGGACCGAGCTCGGGGCCTGAACGAACGGGGCGATCAATGCCGGACACCATCCCCGGGTTGCTCGCGGCCGCCGCGGAGCGTGACCCGGCGGGCGTGTGGCTGCGTACCGACGATGGCACGCTCACGTTCGCCGGCGCGGCCAGCCAGGTAGCTCTCCTCGCGGAGCGATTGGCGGCCGAGGGGGTCCGGCGAGGAGATCTGGTGGTGGTCACGGCGCGCACCACGCCTCCCTACCTGCTCTGCTGGCTGGCACTGGCCAGCCTCGGCGCCGTCAGCGTGCCGACCGATCCGTCCGCGACGGCGGCGGAGCTGGCCGGGCTTGTCGGTCAGGTCAGGCCGCGGACCCTACTCACCGACGACTCGCTGCTGCCTCTGGTCGCGCGGTCGGGAGCGATCGGGATGACGGCGCGCGGGGTGCTGGACATCGGCGCGCTTCTCGAGCGCTGGCAGGCTGTCGGTCCCGCAGGCGACCGATCGCTTCACTGGGATGTCGGACCAGACGATCTGTCGGTTCTCATCCCTACATCGGGGACCACGGGGCGATCCAAGCTGGTCATGCAGACGCATCGCGCCTACGCCATGGCCGGCGAGGGGTTTCCGTACTGGCTTGAGCTCGACAGCAGTGACCGGCTGATGACGTCCCTACCCCTGTTCCACATCAACGCACCCGCGTACTCGGTGCTCGGGTCGCTGGCCTGCGGAGCGGGGCTCGTACTGCTTCCCCGCTTCTCGGCGAGCGGGTTCCTGGCTTCCGCACGGCGTCACGGCGCCACGGAGTTCAACGCGATCGGCGCCATGCTGGAGATCCTGGTGCGCCAGCCGGTCCGGCCCGACGATGCCGAGACCGACCTGCGGCTCTGCTACACGGGGCCATCGCCCACCCGGGAGTGGCAGGAAGCGTTCGAGCGACGGTTCGGGCTGCGTGTCGTCTGTGGCTACGCGATGTCGGAGTCGCCGTACGGCCTGGTCTGGCGGCATGGGACCCGGCCCTTCGGCACGCTGGGCTCCCCCCGCCAGCACCCCAGGCTGGGGACCGTGAATCGGGCCAGGGTGATCGATGATGACGGCCGTGATGTCGTGCCCGGGCAGACCGGCGAGCTGCTACTGCGCAACCCGACCGTCACGCCTGGCTACTGGGAGATGCCCGAGGAGACCGCGGCGACGATCGTCGACGGCTGGCTGCACACCGGCGACCTGGTGACTGTGAACGCGGACGGCACCTACACCTTCGTGGCTCGACGGAAGGAGGTGCTGCGCCGCCGGGGCCAGAACCTGTCGCCGACGGAGGTCGAGGAAACGATCGCGGCGCACCCGGACGTGCTGGAGGTGGCTGTCGTGGCTGTTCCGTCGGAGCTGACCGAGGACGAGGTGAAGGCGTTCGTGGTCCCCGCGGCGGGGAAGACCCCGGACTTCGAGGGGCTACGGACCTGGACCGCCGATCGGCTATCGGCGTTCAAGGTGCCCAGGTTCTGGCAGGCGGTGGACGCCCTGCCGCGGACGCCGACCGCGCGTGTGGCCAAGCACCGGCTGCCGACTGGTCATCCCCCGGACGAGTACGACGCCCAGGGGTGAGCTCGAGGGTCCCCACCGCTGCGCCCGCGCCGGGTCCGGCCGCCCTCGTCGAGGCGGCTTCCTCAGTGCTCAGGGATAGTCTCCGGCTCTGACTCCGTTCCCGCCCCAGGGAGCCACTCTGCCGTGAGTGCTGAGCCGTCGATGACAGCCATCAGCAGCGCATCCAGCCGTCCGTCGGGCTGTCCCTTCGTGTACCCCTTCATCGTGCCCCCGTTCGACAGTTCTCAACACGCACCGCCGCTTTCCCCGCGCGGCCCGGTGCGCGGGGTTCGTACCCTGTCGCCTTCGGTCCATTCCCCACGTGCCGAAAAGGACACGGAATGTGTCCGGCCGTTGACGCAGCGCAGCGCTACTCGTCGAGCTGCTGGCCGGCGAAGTACATCAGCGGGTCGCTGAGCAGCTCGATCTGGATGCCGTCGGGGTCCTTGAAGTACATCGACTCCTCGATGCCGCGGTCCGGTCCTGCGTACTTCACTCCCGCCGCATCCAACCGGTCACGCACCTGCTCCCACCGGTCGCGCGGAGAGGAGATCGCGATGTGCTGGACGCTGCCGATCGACTCGACACCGGGCTCGAGCCCGAGCCCCGGAAAGTCGAAGAACCCGAGCAGCGTCTTGTTGCCCAGGTCGAAGAAGAAGTGCGAGGAGCCGGCGTAGTCGCGGTTCTCGACCAGCTCTACGAGCGGGAAACCGAGCAGACCCTGATAGAACTCGATCGTCTGCTCGACGTCGGAGCAGATGAACGCGGCGTGATGGATGCCGCGTCCCGGCGTCGACTCTCGCTCCGCCGCTGACCGCAGATACCGTGCGCGCAGCTGGTCCCGACGGGTCTCGAGCTCAGCCAGCTCGGAGTCACTCGGCATGGTGCACCTCTTTCCGATGAGTCCCTGTTCACCCACGGCGACTGTATCGGCCGCTCCACCCGAGTGGTGGGCAAGGTTTGGTTTCGGGTACCCCAGCACCGCAGCCCCTCTCCCGCGCCTCCGCCAGGTCCGAAGGCCGCGCCGAGTGCGGTTCACAGTCGGTACTCACGCGCTATCCGGTCGGCGGCTGCGAGCATCTGGCGGGCCACCGGTTGCAGACCCACCAGAGTGCCGAGCAATCCTGTCGAGACCCGCTCTACCACGCCCCACTCCCAGATGGCCGCAGGATCGAGGCCGGTTCGCCGCGCCAGCCAGCAGGCCCGCTCACTGGGGTCGCCCAGCAGGAGCTCGGCTGGGTCCTCCCGCATGAGGATGCCCATGTCGTACTCCGGCTCGGCCAGCAGGCCGTCGGGATCGACCAGCTTGAACCCGTCGTTCGCCTCCAGGGCGTTCCACTCGTGCACGTCACCGTGTACGAGCACCGCCCGCTCGTCGTCATGGGACTCGATTCGCCGACCCGCGCACACGAGTGCGTACTCGACTGCGCGTTCGGTGCACGGGCCGTCCAGCGCCTGCCACGTCCGGGAGATGAACTCGGCAAGCCAGCTGCCCTTCTGGGCGCCGGTCGGGAGCCCACAGCCGGGAGCGGGTCTCCAGATCCGGCCCGCCGCGGAGCAGAGAATGTCGTGCCGCCGTTGAATCGGAAGCCCGATCTCGTGCAGTGATCGCCCCAGCCGCTCAAGCAGCAGCGCCCCCTTGGCCGCGTCGTCGCGCAGCAGCCGTGGGCAGCCGTTGCCGTCGGCGAGGCGTAGCACGGTGATCTCGTTGCCGGCGGCATCCCCGTCGCGTGGCACCAGCAGCTTCAGAACGGCCGGTGTCTGCCCGTCAAGCACCGCCTCCGCGACGAACGCCTCGGTCGCGTCGCGGTACGGACGGCCGACCTGGATTGACCAGTCTCGCTCCAGGGTGGCCACCTGGGAGGCCAGGCCGTCGAGCCACCAGCCGGCTCCCACTGCCAGCGCCTTGCGTCGTACGGGGCCGGGAACGCCGGACATCACGACGGTGGTCCGGGCGCCATGACGACATGCCTGACACCCGGGTTGATCGACATCGCGGGCTCCCTTCCACGGCATAGCCTGGTGCCCGGCAGCGCAAGGCTGGAGAGCACCCGGCGCAGACCGCGGAGAAGGGCGAAGAACACGTGGACTCCCGACTGCGCACCGCGGTCGACGCCAGTGTCGGATGGTACGTCGACCTGTGCGCCGTGCACGGGGTCGGCTCGGTCCTGCAGGACGGGCTGTGGAGCGCGCTCGGCCCGCCACCTCCCTTGCACTCAGACGTCGTTGTGGTCGAGCCCGGTGTCACGGCGGACCTGGTCCGCGAACGCCTGCACGGTCGCAGTCATTGCGGGTTCAAGGACAGCTTCGCCAGCCTGCCTGCGCCAGACGGGATGGAGCTGCTGTTCTCGGCGACCTGGATGCATCGGGAGGCTCCCAAGGGATCCGCAGTCGGCGCCCCGAACCCATGGTCGGCGATACGCAGCGAGGAGGAGCTGGCGAGTTGGACCGCCTTGCATGACACCACCGGCGTTCTGCTACCGGAGCTCCTGCGTCGGGCGAACTTCAGGATCCTCGCCCGGTATGTCGACGACCAGATAACCGCCGGCGCCGTTGCCCGCTTGGGCAGTGGCGTGATCGACGTCTCCAACGTGTACGCCGTCCCCGGCCGGTCCGTGGACTGGGCGGAGCTGGCCACCGCGGTGGGTGCCCACTTCCCGGGCCGCTCGCTGGTGGGCTACGAGCGCGACGGCGCGCTCCTAGCAGCCCTCGACGGCGGTTTCGTCCCGGTCGGCGAGCTCCGGGTCTGGGTTCGCTGACGACACACGGGCGCCGCGCGCGGCTGCCGGCCGGGAACAGACGCCGACGTGAGAGACTGAGGCCCGTTGCGCAGATGCACCATCTTCTGTCTCGATTCTCCGCTTCTGCTGGTCTATAGTCCCCAGCGTGCCGCTCATACGGATC
>JBKPNJ010000111.1:0-5887 GCA_046732575.1 Actinomycetota bacterium | reverse complement strand
TCGAAACAACGCTCCCGAGGCTGAGTCGAAACATGCAAGATGTGACGACGATTCCGTGGGCCAGGCCCAAGGATGGGGAGGTTGCGCCTGACAGGGATGCTCCCCGAATCGCTGTGCCGCTTGAAGGCGAGAGAGTGTCTTGATGCCCGCACACTCTGTGCGTCCATGAGCGGAGTGTGCGGGCGGTCCTTCGTCGTCGGCTGTGTCAGTCGCCGCCGCGATCTGGCGGGCCACATTGGGACTCGCTCATCCAACACTCAAAGGATCCGACGCCGTGCGCGTCGCGGATCATCATCGCCGCCATGACCGAGAGGATCGTTCCAACAATGACGATGCCGAAGATTGACGTCTCGTGCCAAAACAACTCCTCGCGCCGTTTCAATGTGATCGAGATTAGGCAGGCGAGGACAGTCAGGGCGGGAAACATGAGCAGCAGGGGAATGTCGTAGCGGTTCCATGCGACCGAGGCGAGCACCACGACCTCGATAACGACACGGCGAGCTATCACGTCACGTCGCTCTGTATGGCTTGTGTGCCGCGCTCGTTGCGGCGTCGTGGGCACTCGTGCCAGACACGTCGGCGCGGCACTCTCACGAGGCTCCTGGCGCGTGGTCGAGTGAGGCCGTGAGAGGCGGGCGGCGACGCGGCTAGACATGCGCTAAGGATGCAAGGCAGGCATCGAGCCGCAAGAGCGCTGGTCATCGGTCGTGTCCCTGCTGTGTATGAGGCTGCAGGGCTCGATCGTTCAGGTCGCGATGTCGCCCGCGTCATGCGAGCGTTGGGCTCATGACGCGTTTCGGTTACACGTTGATGACCGAGCAGGCCGGGCCCAAGCAACTCGTCCGCGACGCCGCGGCGGCGGAGTCCGCCGGGTTCGACTTCGAGGTGGCCAGCGACCACTACTTCCCCTGGTTGTCCGCCCAGGGCCACGCGCCGTACGCGTGGGCGGTGCTGGGCGCGGTCACCCAGGTCACCGGAAATGTACAGCTGATGACGTATGTGACGTGCCCGACGATGCGCTACCACCCTGCGGTCGTCGCGCAGAAGGCGGCCACCCTGCAGCTTCTGTCGGACAACCGGTTCACCCTGGGTCTGGGCGCAGGCGAGAACCTCAACGAGCATGTCGTGGGCCGCGGCTGGCCGATGGTCGGTGTCCGCCAGGAGATGCTCGTCGAGGCCATCCAGATCATCTCCAGCCTGTTCGACGGTGAGCTCACCGACTTCGCCGGGGAACACTTCCGGGTGGAGTCCGCGCAGCTGTGGGACCTGCCGGAGGTTCGGGTGCCGATCGCCACGGCGGTGTCCGGTGAACGATCGTGTGCCACGTTCGCGCCGCTGGCCGACCACATGGTCGCCGTCGAGCCGAACGACGAGCTCGGAAACGCGTGGGACGCCGCCCGCGCCGACCTCGAGCTTCCCCGCTCGCGGCGGATCGGCCAGCTGCCGGTGTGCTGGGACACCGACCGGGAGGCGGCGGTCGAGCGGGCGCACGAGCAGTTCCGATGGTTCGCCGGCGGGTGGGCAGTGAATGCCGATCTGCCCACAACGGCCGGCTTCGCCGGCGCGACCCAGTTCGTACGACCCGACGACGTGGCGTCGTCCATCCCCTGCGGCCCGGACGTCAAGCCGATCGTGGACGCGGTCTCAGCATTCTGGCAGGCGGGATTCACCGACATCGCGTTGGTTCAGGTCGGCGCCGAGAGCCAGTCAGACTTCCTCAGCTTCGCTCGGTCCGAGCTGCTTCCCGCACTGCGGGAGACCGACCCGGCGAGCTGACCAGCGTCACTGAGCGGGCTCGGGGCGCGACTCCAGGTCGGCGAGGAACTCCCGAGCCCAGCGGTCGACGTCGTGGTCCTTCAGATAGCGCCGCATCGTCCGCATCCGACGGCTCAGATCGCGGCCATCCGCCCGCATCGCCCTGAGCATCGTGTCCTTCAGCCCGTTGATGTCGTACGGATTGACGTGGAAAGCCTGCCTGAGCTCGTCGGCCGCACCGGCGAACTCGCTGAGCAGCAGCGAGCCGGTGTCGTCGTAGCGGCAGGCGACGTATTCCTTCGCCACCAGGTTCATGCCGTCGCGCAGTGGGGTGATCACCATGACGTCCGCTGCACGGAACAGTGCTGCCATCTCCTCACGAGGGAAGGAGGTGTGCATGTAGTGGAGCGCCGGACGGCCGATGCGCCCCTCGTCACCGTTGATCCGGCCGACGAGACGATCGATGTCGTCGCGGAGCATCCGGTACTCCTCGACGCGCTCCCGCGACGGTGTCGCCACCTGGATGAACACGGCTTCCTCGACCGTGACCTGCTCGTCCCGCAGCAGCTCACCGAAGGCGCGGAGCCGCTGCCGGATGCCCTTGGTGTAGTCCAGCCGGTCCACGCCGAGCAGGATGCGCTTGGGGTCGCCGACCCCGGCGCGGATCTCCTCGGCTCGCGCAGCGGTCTCCGGTTGCCGCGCGACGTCCTCCAACCCCTGCACGTCGATGGAGATGGGGTACGCCGACGCGCGCATCACCCGCCCGTCGGCGAGGACGATCCGGTCTCTGTGTGTCTTGTATCCGAGCCGGTCGCGCACCAGCCGGACGAAGTTCGCCGCCGCACCCGGTCGCTGGAACCCCACCAGGTCGGCACCCAACAGGCCTTGAAGGATCTGGCGACGCCACGGCACCTGCAAGAACAGCTCCGCCGGCGGGAACGGGATATGGAGGAAGAAACCGATCCGCAGGTCCGGTCTCAGGTCGCGCAACATCGCCGGCACCAGCTGTAGCTGGTAGTCGTGCACCCAGACCGTCGCATGCTCCGACGCGACATCGGCGGCATGCTCGGCGAACCGCCGGTTCACCGCCACATAGGAGTCCCACCACTCACGGTGGAACTCCGGCGCGACGATCACGTCGTGGTACAGCGGCCAGAGGGTGCCGTTGGAGAACCCTTCGTAGTAGAGCTCGACCTCTTCGGTGCTCAGGCTGATCGGTATCAGCGTCAAGCCCTCCTCGACAAAGGGTTCGAACCGCTCATCGGGGTTGCCCGGCCAGCCGATCCACGCGCCGTTGTTCGCCTGCATGACCGGTTGAAGAGCCGTGACCAGGCCGCCTGGGCTCGTACGCCACCCGGTTGATCCGTCGTCGTTGGTCTCGCGGTCGACCGGCAGTCGGTTGGCGACCACCACGAAGTCGTTCTCGGTATGTTCCTGTCGTCGTGTCGCTTCGGCGGCCACGTCCCCTACGACCTCCCTGGCAGGCTGCCCCGACCCTATGCGCACCGCCACCTGGACCGCATCCCGGCGCGACCGAAACGGCCGGGGAATCGCCGCGCCGCCAAATGACACCGCTGTTGTTCCCTGCGTACGATGAACCGAACGCAATGGTCCCCGGAACACGAGCCTGAGGAGCCGATTCTTCGTGGAGATCCCGCATGTCGACACGGCAAGCCAGGTCGCGCCAGACGGCGACGGCCTGACCGGGCGAGACTGCGAGATCCTGGCGTTCGAGCGCCAGTGGTGGCAGTACGCAGGCGCGAAGGAGCAGGCCATCCGCGACAACTTCGACATGTCGGCGACCCGTTATTACCAGGTGCTCAACGCGCTGATCGACCGCCCGGAGGCGATCGCCCAGGACCCGCTGCTGGTCAAGCGGCTGCGCCGGTTGCGGTCGGCCCGACAACGGGCCCGGTCGGCACGTCGGCTGGGCATCGAGGTCTGAGCGGTCTATGACGTGCGCACGCGCCTGACCATGCGTCCCGCCGCGAGGGAGCGTGGCATGGTGATGCCCTCGCTTGTCTCTGTGGTGAGCCTTGTCATCGTGGTTGCCGCTCTGGTGGGGTTCCTCACCGTCGACAAGGGGCCCGTCGGCACCGGCTCGTCAGCTCAGGCCGGCGAGCCCCAGCGCCATTCGCGCGCCGCGCGTTCGCCGCACCGGCCTGCCGAACCCCACACCCCCGCCCAGCCGGGCCCAACTGTCCGCAAGCCCGGTCACCGGTCGGACGCCTACGTGGAGGTCTACAACAACTCCGGGTTCAGCGGTCTGGCCGAGCTTGCCGCGGCCAGGCTCCGCGACGTCGGCTGGCAGGTCGTCGCGACCGACGACTGGTACGGCGACATCCCGCAGAGCACCGTTTACTACCCTCCCGGGTTCTCACACGACGCCACCGAGCTGGCCGCCGACCTGGACATCACGCGCACCTGGCCGGCGGTGTCCCCGATGCGGTTCGATCGGCTGACCGTCATCCTCACGTCTGACTTCGGCGGCTGAGTTCGCCACACTGTTGAGATGACCGACCGCGGTGACGCTGTGGATGCCCTGCCTGAGCCGGCCACGCCCGACGGCCGGGAGGGTCTCGACCGGCTCCTGAGCTCGCCGAAGCAGGCGCTGCTCGCGTTCGACTTCGACGGCACTCTCGCCCCGATCGTCGACGATCCCGAACAGGCGTACGCGCACCGCGACGCCACCGCGGCGCTGGCGCTCATCGCACCGGCTGTGGGTCAGCTGGCGATCGTGACCGGCCGGCCGGCACGGGTGGCCGTACACCTCGGCGGCCTGCGAGACGCCCCAGGACTGGAGAACCTCATCGTGCTCGGCCAGTACGGCTTCGAACGGTGGGACGCCGCCAGCGGGGAGTTCCGGTCCGCCGACACACCCGCCGGCCTGGCGGTGGTCAAGTCCCGGCTGCCCGCGATCCTGGAGGTGCTCGAGCTCGATGACGCCGTGATCGAGGACAAGGGCCTGGCCGTTGCGGTTCATGTCCGGCGGATGAGCGATCCGGAGCGCGCCTACCGCTGGCTTCAGCCGGCCCTTCAGGCGCTCGCGGTCCAGAACGGGCTGGTGATGGAGCATGGCCGGATGGTGCTGGAGTTGCGGCCTCCGGGCATGGACAAGGGCCGGGCGTTGACCGATCTGGCCGCGGAGGTGGACGCGACCACTGTGCTGTTCGCCGGCGACGACCTCGGGGATCTCGCCGCCTTCGACGCCGTCGAGGAGCTTCGGGCAGAAGGCGGGTTCGGTCTCCTCATCTGCGCGGGGTCGACGGAGCAGACCGCGCTCGTGGAGCGCTCGGACATCGTGGTCGACGGCCCCGCCGGGGTCGTCGGGCTGGTGCGGGCGCTGGCTGCGGCTCTCTAGGCGTCTCGCATCCCGGACCGCGTCGACACCAATCGAGACGGGTTGGATACGCTGAAGGTGCTCATCACGAGGGGCGGAGGGACACGGCCCGACGAAGCCCCGGCAACCCGCGTGCGCACTGCAGAGCCACCGAACGGCCCGGCTGCACACGTCACGGTGCTACATCCGTCCTACGGCGAGAGTCGCACGTAGGGAAGATGAGGAGGCCTCGAACGTGACCAGCGACGCCAGCCCGGCAACCGAGTCCGGCTTCCACCGCAGCGGTTCCTTCCGCAACGGGGCCTTCGGGAATGCCGTCGGTCTCGTCTGTCGAGAATGCGGGCACGACGCCCCGCTCGGACCCGTCTACGCGTGCACCGAGTGTTTCGGGCCGCTCGAGGTCGAGTACGACCTACCGCACCTGACCCGCGCCCGGATCCAGGCGGGACCGAAGAACATCTGGCGCTACCGCTCGCTGCTGCCGGTGCCGGCCGACATCGAGCGCTCCCCGAACATGGAGCCGGGCTACACGAGGCTGCTCAGAGCCGACAACCTCGGCCGTGAGCTCGGGATGAAGAACCTGTGGGTCAAGGACGACTCCGGCAATCCCACCCACTCGTTCAAGGACCGGGTCGTAGCGGTCGCCCTGTCGGCCGCCCGCGAGCTGGGGATGACGGTGTTCGCCTGCCCGTCGACGGGCAACCTCGCCAACGCGGTGGCGGCCGCGGGCGCCCGAGCCGGCTTCAGGACGGTC
Organism: Actinomycetota bacterium; assembly: GCA_046732575.1. Taxonomy (GTDB): domain Bacteria; phylum Actinomycetota; class Actinomycetes; order Propionibacteriales; family Nocardioidaceae; genus JBKPNJ01. The sequence continues at coordinate 38 of JBKPNJ010000111.1, read as the reverse complement.
GTCTTCATTCCCGACAACCTCGAGCGGCCCAAGGTTCT
>JBKPNJ010000110.1:0-8580 GCA_046732575.1 Actinomycetota bacterium | reverse complement strand
GCTCCTCCGGTGAGGCGTACAGGATCGTGTCGAGCTGGCCCTGGCCGACGACGACGTGCATCTCCCGTCCGATACCTGAGTCGCTGAGCAGGTCCTGGATGTCCAGCAGCCGGCAACCGTGCCCGTTGATGGCGTACTCCGAGCCGCCGTTGCGGAACATCGTCCGCGAGATCGTGACCTCGGTGTACTCGATGGGCAGTGCGCCATCGGTGTTGTCGATGGTCAGCAGCACCTCGGCCCGGCCCAACGGCGGCCTGGCGGCCGTTCCGGCGAAGATGACGTCCTCCATCTTGCCGCCGCGCAGGGACTTGGCTCCCTGCTCGCCCATCACCCAGGCGAGCGCGTCCACGACGTTCGACTTGCCCGAGCCATTGGGGCCCACGACGCAGGTGATCCCGGGTTCGAGCTGGAGGGTCGTCGATGATGCGAACGACTTGAACCCACGGAGCGTGAGGCTCTTCAGATGCACCGGGTGCTGCTCCTCTGCACGGTCGGCGTGCGGCCGCTCGACGTCGACGATCCGCAGGTGATCAGTGAGGGAAGACCGGTGCCGAGCCTAGCCAAGGGCGGAACCGTAGCGGGTTCGACGCGCCGCCGCGTGCTCGAGCCGGGCACGCTCCGTATCCGGATTGTCCTGAAGAAGTGTCGGACCGTCGCGGATAGGTAGGTGTCGGATCGCGGCGGATAAGTGTCGGATCGCGGCGGATAAGTGTCGGATCGCGGGGCCGGGTCAGGTGAGAGCGGGCTGGTACTCGTCCTCGTACTCGGAGTCGGTGTCAGCCAGCATGAGCATCTGACCTTCGTGGATCGCGGCGCACAGCGAGTCGTTCTCCGCCTGCAGGCGCAGCAACTGCGCCTCCAGGTCGGCAACGCGACCTCGCAACCGCCGTAGCTCCTCAATCAGGCGGAGGTCAGGACCTCCCACGTAGCCGAGGAGTGCCTTGGCCAATGTAGACCTCCGGTGAGAAAAGGGGTCGTGCCGTGCCGATCCTCACGGGCAGCCCGCCGGGACCGGGGCGCGCGGGGTCACTTCTAGGGTCCACCGGAAACGCGTCCCCGTCAACATGACCGGCCACCCAGATCGGGCAGCCGACGGGCAGCCGTGACGACCCGCCGCTACCAGCGCGGACGTCGCGGCAGACGCTGGCAGGTGGGGCAGGAATACGACGATCGGTTCATGAACCGGTAGCGCCGGATCAGGGTGCCGCAGCGACTGCACGGTTCGCCTTCCCGTCCGTACACCGCGAGCGAGCGGCCGAAGTACCCGCTCTCGCCGTTGACGTTCACATAGAGCGCGTCGAAGGACGTGCCGCCCTCGGCCAGCGCGGCGGTCAGGACGGAGCGCGTTGCCGTCACCACGCCGGTCACATCAGCCGGCCGCAGCCCGTCGGTCGCCCGGGCGAAATGCAGCCGCGACTGCCACAGCGCCTCATCTGCATAGATGTTCCCGACGCCGGAGATCAGCGCCTGGTCGAGCAGCGCCCGCTTGATCCCGGTCCGGCGCCTGCGCAGCCGCCGGGCGAACTCATCGAGGTCGAAGCACGGATCGAGCGGGTCGCGCGCGATATGGCTGATCTGCGCCGGCAGCTCGGCCCCCTGTTCGGCGACCAGCAGCCCGCCGAACATGCGCTGATCGACGAACCGCAGGTCGAACCCGTCGTCGAGGTCCATCTGTACCCGCAGGTGCCGCTCGGCGGGCTCGCCATGCGGCCGGACCAGGAGCTGCCCGCTCATGCCCAGGTGTCCCAGCAGCGCGGAGCCGTCCGCGAGCGCCAGCCACAGATACTTGCCGCGCCGGCGAGCGGCCTCGACCCTCGCCCCGACGAGCCGGGCGGCGAAGTCGAGCGGACCTCCGACATGGCGACGTACCGAGCGCGGTTGCAGCACCTCGACGGCGTCGATTCGGCGCCCCACGACGAACCGTTCGAGCCCCCTGCGGACCACCTCTACCTCAGGGAGTTCGGGCATCGCCGATCCAGTCCGGCGATGCGGTTGCGAGCTCGTCCTGGATGACATTCCAGGCCGTTTCAGCCGCCTGCTGCTCGGCCTCCTTCTTGCTCCGGCCGACACCCTGGCCGTAGGTCTTGTCCGCGACCCGAACCCGAGCGACGAAGGTCTTCGCGTGGTCCGGGCCGCTCTCCCCGATCAGGTACTCGGGAAGCCCTCTCCCGCTGTCGGCCGCGAGCTCCTGCAGGCTCGTCTTCCAGTCCAGCCCCGCTCCGAGGCGCGCGGCTGCCTCCAGCAGCGGGTCGAAGAGCCGGTGCACAACCTCGGTCGCCGCGACGAAGCCGCCGTGGAGGTATACCACGCCGAGAACGGCCTCCGCGGTGTCGGACAGGATCGAAGACTTGTCCCGCCCGCCGGTGACCTCCTCGCCGCGGCCGAGCAGGACGTACTCGCCGAGACCGAGCGTCCTGGCCACCTCGGCGAGCGCCCGGGCGTTGACGACGGCGGCTCGCAGCTTGGCCAGCCTGCCCTCGGACAACTCCGGGTGCGTGCGAAACAGCGTGTCGGTGATGACGAGCCCCAGCACGGCATCTCCGAGGAACTCCAGCCGCTCGTTGGTCGGCAGCCCACCGTTCTCATAGGAGTACGAGCGGTGGGTCAACGCGTGCTCGAGGTCTTCGTCCCGCAGACCGGGAACACCGAGCAGGTTCCGGAGCTCGTCGTACTTGCCGACCACCTCGGTCAGAGAACCTGACGACGGTCGCTGCGTGGGCCGTACTGACCGCACTCCGGGCACGCACGGTGGGGGAGGTGCCTGGAGCCGCACGCCGGATTGGTGCAGGTCACCAGCGAGGGTGCAGCGGCCTTCCACTGCGAGCGCCGGTGCCGCGTGTTGCTGCGCGACATTCTCCGCTTCGGAACAGCCACGATCTACTCCTCGTTCTCGCCGGTCGGGTCGTCGCGACCGGCCATGTCGTCAGTGGTCAGTGTGGCCAGTGCCGCCCACCGCGGGTCGGCGGGCTCGTCGTGCCGGTGCGCCGGGTCGTCGGCCAGGTGGACGCCGCACGTCGGACACAGCCCCGGGCACTCCTCGTCGCAGACGGGGCGGAAGGGCAACGCCAGCACGACGGCGTCGCGCAGCACCGGCTCCAGATCCACGTAGTCCCCCTCGAGCCGGCTTGCCTCGTCGTCCCGTGCCTCGCTCTCGGGGTAGACGTACAGCTCCTGGAGTTCGGCGACCAGCTCATCCTCGACAGGATCCAGGCAGCGGGCGCACTCGCCGGCGAGCTGCACCCGCGCGGTCCCCGAAACCAGGATGCCCTCCACCACCGACTCCAGCAGCAGATCGAGCTCGACCGGGCTGCCCTCCGGCACCCCGATCAGCTCGAGGCGAAGGTCCGGCGGCGCGGGCTCGGTCCGCGACACCTTCTTCGAGGAACCCGGACGGCGGGCAAGCTCGCGAGTGTCGATCACGAGCGGCGCTCTCGGGTCGAGGCGTCTCAGGGCTCCCCACTTCGTCGCAGGCTTGTGTGCAGGTGGCATTGCGGTCGTCGCAGACCGGCCACAAAGGTTACCGCGCGTGCCGGCCGGCTACAAAAATCCGGCCGCCGCCCGACCCGTCAGGGCGGATCCTCCTGATCGTCACCCGCAGCCCGATCGCCGGACTCGACGGCGGCGCCCAGCGCGTCGAGATCGCTGCGCCCGCGGAGCCGCTCACGGCCCCGCGTCACCGCCTGCAGAGTCTTGGTCAGGCTGATCTCGAAGGTAGCGAGCTTGGCATCGACATAGCCGTCGGTCTCCCGGCGCAGCTCCTCGGCCTCCTGACGGGCTTCGGAGATGATCTGCTGCGCCTCCAGTCGGGCGGCACTGACCACGTCGGTGTCCGCCAGCAGCCGGTCCCGGTCGGCGCGTGCCGCCGCGCTGATGGCCTCGCCGTGCTCACGTCCGGCGGCGACGAGCGCGTCGCGCTCGGCGATCACCCTGTCAGCGGCCACGAACGCGGCGGGCAGGTCGGCGGCCAGGCGGTCGATCATCGCCAGGACGTCACCCCTGTTGATCACAGCCGACGCCGACATCGGCATCGACCGCGCGCTCACGATCGCCTGGCGCAACCCGGTGAGCTGCTCAGCGAGGTCGCCGCGCCGCCCGCTCATGCCGTTGCTGGCGCCGGTGACGGAATCCGGTGACGTGTGTTCTCTCACCGCTCGCCCCCTGTCGCCGGCGGGGGCTGTCCGAGGCGGGCTCGCAGCCGCTCGAGGACGTGTCCCGGTATCAGTGCCGAGACGTCCCCTCCGTACGCCGCGACCTCCTTGACCAGGCTGGATGCGAGGAACGAGTACTCGGGGCTGGTGGGCACGAACACCGTCTCGACGCCCGCCAGGCTCCTGTTCATCTGAGCCATCTGCAGCTCGTAGTCGAAGTCACTCACCGCTCGAAGCCCCTTGACGATGGTGCTGATCCCGTGCGAGGTGCAGAAGTCCACCAGGAGACCGTGGAAGGCGTCGACCTCGACATTCGAGTAGTCCTGCGCGACGACCTTGAGCATGTCGAGCCGTTCGTCGACACTGAACAGCCCCTCCTTGCCCCTGTTCACCAGCACCGCGACGGTCACCTCATCGAACAGGTCCGACGCGCGGGAGACGATGTCGAGGTGACCGTTCGTGACCGGGTCGAAGGACCCCGGACAAACGGCTCTGCGCACGGTCTCACTCCTGGCGCTCGGTGGCTGGGGCACGCGCGAGGGCAACGTACCAAAGGATTGTCTCCCCATAGCGGCGTCGGCGCAGCAGGCGGTAGCCCGCCGGCCACATCGGCTCTCCGGCAGCGAGGGCGCGCTCGACCACCACCACCGCGTCGTCGGTCAGCCAGCCCGACCCGGTCAGCCGCTCGAGCACGGTGACGATGGCAGGCGTCTGGAGGGCGTACGGCGGGTCGACATAGGCGACGTCGAACGGCTCCCGACCGGGCGGCGCCGAGACCACGGATTCCACGCGACCCGTGACCACGGCGACGTCACCCATGCCCAGCGCTGCTGCGTTACGCCGTATCAGCGCACCGACCCGCCGGTCGGCCTCGACGAACGTCGCATGCCGGGCCCCGCGGGAGACCGCCTCCAGTCCGATCGCCCCCGATCCGGCATAGAGGTCGAGTACGGCGAGGCCCTGCAGCGACCCGAGCTCGGACTCCAGCGAGGAGAAGAGCGCCTCGCGGGTGCGGTCCGCCGTGGGCCTCGTCGCGCGGCCCGGCGGCGTCTCGATCCGGCGGCCGCGGGCGAACCCCCCGATGATGCGGGTCACCCAGCCAGCCCGCCCGCCGGCACCCCGACGCAGCCGGTTCCGAGCATCCGGCCGCATCCCTGTCGCATAGCGCAGCGTACAATCTCAGGCACGGCCGGTGACCACCTCGGGGGGTTGCCGGCCGGATGCCTGTTCCGAGGCCGCGTCGTCATCCCTTGTCGAGGTAGCCGGCCTGCTCGGTCCGGAGCAGCGCGTCGACACTGCGGGCGAGCTGCGGATGGTCGGACAGCTGCGGGTCGGCGTTCACCAGCCGCTCTGCGCTGTGCCGCGCGTCGGCGATGACCGACTCGTGGCGCAGCACCGACAGCAGCCGCAGGCTTGACTTGCGGCCCGACTGCAGTGCACCGAGCACGTCGCCCTCGCGGCGTTGTTCTAGGTCGAGCCGAGACAGCTCGAACCCGTCCGTCGTACCGGCGATTGCCTCGAGCCGTTCACGCTGCGGGGTCCCCAGCGCAGCGCTTGAGACCAGCAGGCACAGTCCCGGCGCCTGCCCGCGGCCGACCCGGCCGCGGAGCTGGTGGAGCTGGGAGACGCCGAAACGCTCCGCGTCGAGGATCACCATCGACGAGGCGTTGGCCACGTCGACGCCGACCTCTATCACAGTCGTCGAGACGAGCACGTCGATCTCACCGGCGGCGAAGCCGCGCATCGTCTCGTCCTTGGCATCAGCGGCCATCCGTCCGTGCAGCATCGCGACGCGGAGGCCCCGCAGCGGGCCGCTGGCAAGCGCCTCGACCATGTCGAGGACAGCGTGGGTCTGCCCCCGGTCGGGGACCGGCACGAGCCCGGGAACGTCCGGATCGGGGGCTTCGTCGTCGACACCGATCCTCGGACACACGACGTACGTCTGGTGCCCCTCCGCAGCTTCCTCGCGCACCCGCTCCCACGCCCGCTCGAGCCACGACGGTCGCTCGAGGGCTGGGACGACGCTGGACTGGATCGGACTCCGACCGCTGGGCAGCTCGCGCAGCGTGGAGACGTCAAGGTCGCCGAACACCGTCATGGCGACGGTACGAGGGATCGGCGTCGCGGTCATCACCAGGACGTGCGGGGGCGCCTGGCCGGACTTCGCCGAGAGCGCTGCCCGCTGCTCGACCCCGAACCGGTGCTGCTCGTCGACCACGACCATGCCCAGCTCTGCGAACTGCACCCTCTCTTCGAGCAGAGCATGCGTGCCGACAGTGATGCCGGCGGCTCCGGAGGCCGCATCGAGCAGCGCCGCGCGGCGGGCTGCCGCACCCAGCGATCCGGTCAGCAACGCAACCCGGGTGCCGTCCTCGGCGCCCCCGAGCATCCCGCCCTCGGCTATCGGCCCGAGCAGGGCGGTGATCGAGCGGTGGTGCTGCTGAGCGAGCACCTCGGTGGGGGCGAGCAGCACCGCCTGGGCACCGGAGTCGATCACGCGCATCATGGCGCGGAGCGCGACGACGGTCTTGCCGGACCCGACCTCACCCTGCAGCAGCCGGTGCATCGGGCTGGACCGCGCCAAGTCGGCCAGGATCTCCTCCGATACCTCCTCCTGTCCCCGGGTGAGCCGGAACGGGAGCTGGCGGTCGAACCGGTCGAGCAAGCCGTCGTCGCGACCCTTGCGGGCCACGGCAGGCAGCGCGGCGGTGGCGGCCCGGCGCTGGGCCAGCACCACCTGCACGGTGAAGGCCTCCTCGAACCTCAGGCGGCGCTGCGCGGTCCGCCAGTCGCTCTCCTTCTCCGGCAGGTGGACCAGGCGAAGCGCCGAACCGAGGTCGATCAGGTCGTGCTGCTCGCGGATGGACTCCGGGAGCGGATCCTCGGGCGGGTCGAGGCCGGCGAGGACCAGCTCGACGCATGAGGCGATCTTCCACGAGGACACCGCCGACGTCGCCGGATAGACCGGGATCAGCGCCGACATCGTGAACTCGCTGAGCGCCTCGATGTCGTCGACCGAGCCCGGGAACAGCTTGCAGTCGGGATGAATCAGCTGTCGCCGATGGCGGAACACACCGACCTTCCCGCTGAACAGGCCGACAGTGCCCTCGGACAGCTGGTGCCGCTTGAACGGCATCCGGAAGAACGTCAGGAGCAGCTCGCCCCTCCCGTCGGTGACCACGACCTCGGTGCGGGTCTGGCTCTGCCGCGACCCCGGTCTGCCGTACCTGATGACTTTGGCGGACACCACCCGTGCCATCACCGTCACGTGTTCGTCGAGCTCCAGCGACGAGAGGTCGGTGAGCTGCCCACGCTCGGCATAGCGGCGCGGGTAGTGCCGGAGCAGGTCCCCGACCGTGGACATCTCGAGAGACTTCGCGAGCAGCCTGGCTGCCTTCTCTCCCACCAGTGGGCCCAGCGGGCTGTCAAGGGTCGCCACGTCACTCGACCGCGATCAGCAGGCGGTACCGCGCCTGCCCGCCGGCGTAGACGACAGTGTCGATCTCCGGATGAGTGCCCCGCACGTGTGCCGTTGTCGCCTGCACCAGAGACTCGTCCTCGTGATCACCGGTAACGATCGTCACCATCTCGCCGCCACCGGCCAGCAAGCGGTCGATGACCGCGATAGCGACATCGTGCAGCGTCGTGCCGACAACGGCGAAGTCACCGTCGACGACGCCGAGGGCGTCGCCTGCCCGGCATGGCCCCGCCGACGTCATCGCATCCGTCAACGCGAGCGTGACGGCGCCGTGCCGGGTGTGTCCGGCCGCTGACGTCATCGCCACGACGTCGTCCTCGAGGCTGCGACCAGGTGCGTGCACCGCCATCGCAGCCAGCCCCTGGACCTGCGCGCGGGTTGGGATCACGGTCGTGCGGATCCCGGCGTCCCGGGCGGCACGGGCGGCGGCTTCGGCGGCGGCGATGCCGGCGCCGTCGTTGGGCAGGATCACCACCTCCGAGGCGGTCGTGCGCCGAATCGCGGCGAGCAGCTGCTCGGTCGATATCCGACCCTGCGAGCCGTCGACCACTGTGGCCCCCGCGTCGGCGAACAGCTGTCCGAGCCCGGGACCGGCAGCGACGACGACCACCCCGCGGGCGGATGCGCGCCCGTGCCGGTCGCGGTCCCGCTCGGCCTGAGCCGCCAGGTGCGTGACGCGGACCCGGTGTGGGACGCCTGCCGCCATTCCCGCCTCCAGTGCCGCGCCCACGTCGTCAACGTGGACGTGGACGTTCCAGAGCCCGTCGCCACCGACGACGACGAGAGAGTCCCCCAGCGGCGCCAGCGCGGCGCGCAGCCGCCCGACGTCCTCGTCGGCGGCGTCGAGCAGGTACATCACCTCATAGCCTCCGGTGTGGGTGGCGGCGTCTTGTCGATCCACCGGCTGCGGCAGGGCTACCGGCCGTTGGCGCAGTCCGGCGCTCGGCGCCCAGC